>JAURGE010000018.1 GCA_030833925.1 Alphaproteobacteria bacterium | reverse complement strand
AATCCAGAGATCTTGGCTGCCTGCCTGGTTCCGCAGACGCGTAACTCAAACACTTGCATGGATTGCGCATGGAGATTTAACAAAATTAGGCTTCAAACCGCCGTCTCATGAACGTCTTCATGTAACATCAAACGGAACGATCGTGAACGATATCGCGTATCGCCGTGTTCACTTAAAGCAGGACATAACTTCTATTGAAGGCAAAAAAATTACCTTTAGCGATGGAACTTCTCATGAGTTCGACAGCCTAATTGCCGCCACAGGCTACAAAGTCCATCTACCTTACTTAGCAGAAGGATTAATCAACGGGGATCCAGAGAATAATCGGCTTGATCTTTATAAACGGATCGTTCCACCCGGCTGGCCTGGACTCTACATGATAGGATTTTTCAATACCGATACTGCTCTTAATATGATTTTCGAGCATCAAGCTAGATGGGTTCGTGACATAGAGCTTAGGTTGGCGAAGCTTCCTTCGGAAGCTGAAATGCGGCTGGACATCCAATCAAAATCAGAATGGGTTTCGTCGACTTACAAGAAAACTCCCCGACATGGATTGGAGGAAGAGCATGTCCCCTATCTCAAGGAACTAAAGCGCTCTAGGGCAGAAATGCGAAGAAGAATTTAACCTCACAAAAACTTCTTTGATCTCGATCAAATTAAAAACGGAAGTCTATGCTATACGTTGGGTACCAATTACTGGTTGATGGTTTCCAATCCCGCGTTGAAGGCTTAAACAAGCCAATAGCAATTTTGATATCCCGTACAGAAGACGGCGTCATACTTTTTGGCACAGGAATTCGTAAGGCGACATCACTCGATTGCCCAATATTATTATCTTCTTTCGTGTTATAAACATTTGTAAAACTACCAATAATATCAAAGTCTTGTGGTAATTTTATTGTGTAAAGAAGTTGGGGGAATATTAGATCAGTCCTCGAGGTTATGTGCCTTAGTCCTGTTGCTGTCGAAAGATCTAACCAATCGGTGCTTACAAAGTTATATTTAATTCCATAATAAATCTGATCGGTCCCATCCGCTCCATGTGAAACATATCCGTGAAAATCAAAAAAATCGTTAAGTCCATAACCCCAAACAATATAACTTTGGCCTTTTTCGTCTAAATTTTCAGGCCATTCTTTTGATAAATCACCGGGATTAATTGTAATATCAAGGTCTAATTTTCCTTTTCCTGCAGGGGTCCCATTGTCATAACCACCTGACGCAAAAGAAAGTGATGCCATAAATACTTGTATTAAGATGGCTAATATTCTTATTACTTTGGAGTTAACCATGATAATTCAATCTATTTAAAACAAATTCATATAAAAATTAATAAAGGGATCATTGCAACCGATCTAATCCTTTACCTAAATCAAAAATAAGATCATCAATATTCTCAAGACCGATGTGGATACGCAACAGTTGGCCGTTTTCTCTCCACTGAGTAGCGGTGCGATTACTCGAAGGATCTGCAGGCAGTATTAGGCTTTCATAGCCACCCCAACTTGCACCCATACCGTAAAGTTCTAGTCCATCTAGCATAGAAGCAATAGATGCTTGCTGTAGTGGCCCCTTCAAAATCACACCCATTAGTCCCGACCCACCGGTGAAGTCGCGCTTCCACAGATCATGACCTGCGGAAGAAGGATGAGGCGGATATAGCACACGTTCAATTTCTGGCCTTGATAGAAGCCAATCACATACAGCAAGGGCACTCTCTTGATGTTGCTTTAGTCGAACCGCGAGAGTGCGCATCCCGCGAGAGCCCAAATACACGTCGTCTGGGGAAGCAAAGGTACCAAGCCACCCTGACATCGCGCGCAAACTCTCTTCCATATCGGCCGTGTACGAGACTGCGCCTAACATCGCATCGGAATGACCCACAATGTACTTGGTAGCTGCATGGATCGAAATATCACATCCATGTGCGAAAGGACTGAAGAACAGTGGCGTTCCCCAGGTGTTATCCATCATTACTACAGCACCGCCTGCCTTAGCCGCCTTAGCCACTGCAGGAACATCGGTCACTTCAAAGGTTTGCGAACCTGGAGATTCTAAATAAACGACCGAGGTGTTAGACCTCAACAAAGTGGAAATTTGACTGGCAATCGAAGGGTCAAAGAATGTCGTTTCGACGCCCATTCGCGTCATGACATGGTTGGCGAAGTTTCGGGCTGGGCCATACACATTATCCGCCATCAAAACATGATCACCCTGCTTAACCTGACTAAGCAGAGCAACAGCAATAGCATTCAGACCGGAGCTGGCGAGAAGGCACCCGTGGGCACCCTCAACATCTGCAATCACATCCTCCAAAGTAAATGTGGTCGGGGTCCCACGTCTGCCATAACGAGGCTCTCTAGGGCCCTTTGGCCTTTTATATTCGGCCATTGTTTCTTGAAGAATGGTGGAAGCGCGAAATACCGGCGTATTGACCACACCAAAATGATCAAATGGATGTCGCCCTGAGTGAGTAAGCAGGGTTTCTGGTCGCTTACCAGCTTTCTCTTTCATCTGAACCTACCCTTATTTGTCAATTGGCGTGTCTTGCCGAGAGCCCCATTCGCTCCAGGATCCATCGTATACGGCAACATCCTCTTTACCCGCATTAAAAAGAGCAAGCGCGAGCGTCGACGCAGTGACACCAGACCCACATGTGGTCACCATCGGTTGGGTGAGATCAACACCCGCAAGCTCGAAGGCAGCAAGAACTTCTCGCCCAGATTTGAAAGTCCGATCTTTGTTCAATACGTCTGGAAACGGCACATTTCGCGATCCAGGAATATGACCACCTCGCATACCTGCCCGAGGCTCTGGCTCCGTCGCATTAAACCGACCAGCACTTCTGGCATCCACAACAACTTCTTGGCCACTATCAATATTGTCCAACATTTCTCGTAAATTACGAACAAGGGATGAATTCAGTTTTGCAGATTTTTGCTTTGGCTTAATGCTAGGCAGCTCACTTACAACTTGCCGCCCCTCTTCCATCCACTTTGGCAAACCTCCATCCATAACTGACACCTTAGCGTGTCCCATGGCACGAAATGTCCACCAGACCCGTGCAGCTCCGGTAGTTCCGATTGTGTCATAAATGACCACATGTGAATCGTCCCCAACCCCAAGGGCCCCAACCTTACTAGCAAACTCGTCCGCTGAAGGAAGCATATGAGGAAGATCTGAATTCTGATCAGATATGCCATCAATATCAAAAAAGCGTGCACCTGATATATGCCGCTCGGCGTATTCAGAAGCAGAATTGCGTCCAGTTGTCGGGAGATGGTGACTACCATCCAGAATAATTACGCCTTTATCATCAAGGTGCTCAGCGACCCAGTTGGTTGTAACAAGACAAGAAGAGACCATTACTTATTCTCCAAAGAGATATTCACACGCCTATTGCGTCTGCCTTTATTTTCTATTTTTCCAACTATGATACGGCCTATTTCTGCCAGATTAGCAACATGAGTGCCGCCACATGGCTGAAGGTCCAAGTTGTCACCGATGGCGACCAGTCTTATTTTACCGGAGCCTCTTGGAGGTTGCACAGACATAGTCCGCACCAGCTCGGGGTTAGCATCGAGCTCTGCATCGTCTATCCACCGATATTCAACGTCCGCGGCCGTTTTAAGCATTTGATCTAGCTTCGCCTGTATTTCATCTTTCACAAGCGTTATCTCACCGACGTCAAAATCTAATCGACTTTTATCGAGGCCCACCTGTCCCCCGGTGACACCGGCTGGAACGGCTGAGCAAAGTAAATGCATAGCCGTATGCATCCTCATTAATTTGTGGCGACGTTCCCAATCGATTTTTGCCGTAACTCGCTGGCCAACAGCAGGCAATACTGAACTATCGCCAGGCACGCATACCGATGTGTCTGCGCCATCTACCTTAATTGTATTAGCAATAGGAATAACTGCACCTGCTTCAGTCGTTAGAGTTCCCATATCCCCAGGTTGCCCACCACCTTCCGGGTAGAAAATGGTTCGATCAAGCCATATTCCGCGGTCGTCAACCGCTGTCACAGTGGCATTGCACTCACAAGCATAAGCGTCTTCCCGGAAAATTAATTCCATGTCTCAGCTTCTCCTACCAACAATTCAAAAATCTAAAGCAAAGCTATCATCACTTGTGCATACTATGCCTTGATATTGCCTAATCTCCATGCATGGATAGCTCATGCGAAGATTCAAGCTTCTTATTTACACTTATCTGGTTATCGGACTGGCGTTTGGATTGGCTTTATTTGGATGGGGCGCTCTTGTTGCGGCCATGGCCGAACCAGAGACACCAATCTTTATAAAAAGCCTCGCCGAGGCGGCATTAGATGGCGCGCTTCGCATCGCAAATTGGGCTCCTTCACTTACAAAGAATGTTCTGCTGGATGGCAAAAATTTCTTTGAATGGATGCTCTACACGTAAGCTGAATTCATCACCTTCTAATGAAACTTGTTAGATGGCTCAAAACCTGACTTTTCTGCAGGCCGCTCGTCGCGAACCCACAGCTCTCTGCCAGGATGAATACCTCCGCCCTGGGTCGCGGGCACACCAGACTGCCGCATCCGATGCAGCAGGCGCGTATCCGCAATTCCACAATTAGGGTGTATGCCACCGTTCGAATCTACTACGCGCTGCCAGGCAGCCATTCGCGCTTCACGAACTTTTGGATCATTCAAGGCCAAGCAATTTAATTCATTTGTATTGAGATCGGCCACGATCTCATCACCATCTTCAATCAAAGCAATTGGGCCACCAAGAGCCGCTTCTGGTCCAACATGACCAATGACAAGACCAACTGACCCCCCAGAAAAGCGAGCATCTGTCATCAAACCGACTACGATATTTTTCTCGCGGCAAAGGGTCGTTATGCGGGACGTCGAGTCTAACATTTCAGGCATTCCAGGAGCGCCGGCCGGCCCTTCGTAACGCACAATAACCATGTCGTTATTCTGGAAAACCTCAGGGGTCTTATCTAAAGCCTCCAGAAGCCCTGCCTCCCCTTCAAACACACGGGCTGATCCCTTGAAAACATTATTTTCAAGCCCGCCTTCAACCCCAGCCAGCTTTAAGATTGCACTGTAGTCTGGTGAAAGATTACCGCTTAGGAGACGAAGTCCTCCCGTGGGCTTGTAAGGTTTAGCGCAGGAGTAGACAACTGTCTCATCTGGCTTAGGTGCCCCCAAGCGCTCAACTTGTTCGGCCAAAGTCTCACCGGTGCAGGTTGGAACGTCTCCATTGATCATACCTGCAGCCATCAACTCCTTAACAATCACTTGAACCCCGCCAACCCGGTCAATATCCACCATGGAATACTTGCCGTAGGGACGGGCGTCGGTCAGGACTGGAACCACATGCTGAGACAGATGGTTGAACTCTTCCGGTGTCATTACGTCTTGCCAGAAATTTCGGAATCCTGCCGCTCGCGCAATCTCGGGTGCATGCAGCACAACGTTGGTAGATCCGCCAACGGCCATCGCTACAATAACTGCGTTCCGCAAAGAGTCTCGGCCAACAATATCTCGGGGCTTTACCCCATGCTCAATCATCTTTTTAAGATGACCTACCAGCTCCGCTGGAAACTCATTCAAACGACGTGGATCATCGGAAGGCGGAGCCACCATATGCAGGGGTTGCAAGCCAACAACCCCTATGAATGTCTGCATTGTATTGTAAGTAAACATGCCTCCACAGGAGCCAAAACCTGGGCACGCGTTACAAGCTATGTGGAAGCGATGATCTGCATCAGGATGGCCTGCTACCTGATAGGCAGAAACGATATCTAAATCCTCTCCTGTCTCTGGATCTTTGCCAGGACGGATCGGCCCATCCGACATAATAATAGCTGGCTGATTGTGCTCGAGAAGCGCAGAAAGGGTTCCGACAGGAGGTTTATCACAGGCTACAACAGCAATGCAGCCGGCAAGGCCAGTGCCTGACAAATGCTCCGAAAGGGCATCGTGGGTAATTTCACGGCCAATCAAGGAATAGCGCATTTCGCGTGTACCATTCCGGATCCCATCTGAAACACCAACGGTGAATTCTGGCTGAACCAGTCTCATAGCCATCTGGTCTTTTCCATGCCCAACCCTTGCGCGCAGTGCCTCGTGAATGGCTTCCACTTTCCGCTGCACACCGATGTAACATTGAGAATCACCCTTGTTGCCAACTACGCCAACAGAAGGTTGATGGATAAGGTCTATTTCAGTTCCGAGTTCGCGGGCTATGCCGATCGTCTGGGAGGAGCGTCCAGGATGAGAATCAATCAGAACAGGCTTTGATGACACGACGCGTAGCTCCTAGAATTTCGTTATTAAAGGCTTTTATCGGTTTACTAAGGCTCAAACACTGACACTTTGTCTAGATCTTCATGCCTGAAACCCATAAGGGCTATCAATATCTGGCAATAACTCAACGTTCAACGTGCACCAGAAGAAAAGTGCATGAGAAACTAAAAAACACTGGTGTTATTATTAGGGTGACGACAAAAATTGGTTTGGCGTGCTACCGTCAATCGAATTCCTTCTCGAGAGGCTAAGGAAACCAACTTGCTATGACTACTCCAGCATCACTTGCACACGCGGACACAAACGACCTTGAAGCTTTCTTCATGCCGTTCACCTCGCAGCGTCAATTCAAAAAAGCGCCAAGACTTTTAACAGGAGCAGAGGGGGTTCATTACATTACGCGAGATGGTCGTCGGATCTTAGATGGCTCGGCTGGCCTTTGGTGTGTGAATGCTGGTCATGGGCGAAAAGAAATTGCCGAGGCAATAAAAGCACAAGCCGACCAAATGGATTATGCACCAAGCTTTCAGATGGGGCATCCCGGTGCATTCGAACTGGCATCTCGAATTGGCAACCTCGCACCAGAAGGTCTTGATACAGTTTTCTTTGCTAATTCCGGATCGGAAGCCGTTGATACAGCGCTTAAAATTGCTCTTGCCTATCACAGGGCACGCGGCCAGGCGGAGCGTACGCGCTTTGTTGGACGTGAGCGAGGTTATCACGGGATTGGCTTCGGCGGCATGTCGGTTGGCGGAATCAAAGCAAATCGCAAGATGTTCGGCCTTATGCTACCCGGTGTCGATCACTTACCACATACATCCGACTTAAGTAGGAATGCCTTTAGCAGAGGGCTGCCAGAGCATGGAGCAGAGTTAGCAGATGCACTTGAGCGGATCTGCGAGCTTCATGACCCTTCTACAATAGCGGGAGTTATTGTTGAACCAGTGGCCGGATCAACGGGTGTATTACCTCCGCCAAAGGGTTATCTAAAACGCCTGAGAGAAATTTGCGACAAGCATGGAATTCTGTTGATTTTTGATGAAGTCATTACAGGATTTGGACGTGTTGGCGCTGCTTTCGCATCCGAGGCCTTCGGGGTGACCCCTGACATGATGACTATCGCGAAAGGACTAACTAACGGCGCCGCCCCCTCTTCAGCTGTCGTTATGGGGCGTGCAATTTATGATTCATTCATGACTGGCCCTGAATGGGCAATAGAACTTGCACACGGGTACACTTATTCGGCTCATCCTCTCGCTGTTGCCGCAGGACTCGCGACCTTGGATATCTACAGGGATGAAGGATTGTTTCAGCGCTCTGCCAATCTCGCACCAAAATTTGAGAATTTGCTGCACAGCATGGCTGATGCACCCAACGTGATAGATGTGCGAAATATAGGACTTATGGGAGCTGTTGAACTGTCTTCCCGACCTGGGGAACCGGGCAAACGCGGCTTTGACGTATTTTTAGAATGCTTTGCGCAAGGGCTCTATCTGCGTGCAACAGGGGACGTGCTAGCAATGTCACCACCACTAATCGTAACGGAAGATGAACTAGAACAAATGATTTCAATTCTGAAATCTGCAATAGAGAAGGTGGGCTAACTTTCTTTATTTTATTAAAAATAACTAGTGAAAGAGTGACGCGTGAGTATCTCATTGGTTTGAAGATCTGAGTTTTAGCATGAGATCCCCATTCTGCTTCGCAAGGTAGGACAATGGTCAAAATCACGGGCGTGATACAGGCAGCCTGGGCTCGATTATTGGCCCCATTACAATTGCTGCCTGGAAACGTGCGTGGCGGCATTTATATAATGACTGCTGGCATCATATTCACCTCGAGCGCCGGCTTTGTAAAAGAATTGGGCGGCGAGATAACGGTCTTTCAAATCCTGCTAATACGCCAAGCAACCATGACAATTACGGTGATGCCTGTAATTGCTCGTAACTTTCCAGACGCTTTGCGCACCAAATCACTTCCTCTACAATTAGTGCGGGTGGTATTTGCTATAATTGCAATGGTCGGCAGTTTTCTTGCAATTCAGCATATGCCCTTAGCGGATGCTACGGCTCTTAGCTTCGCAAAAAGTCTATTCGTCACGATTTTTGCTATCCTGTTTCTAAAGGAAGTTGCAGGTTTTAATCGATGGTTCGCGACATTAATTGGCTTTGCTGGCGTACTAGTCATTGTGCAGCCAGAGCCAAGCGGAATAGACCTTTATGCATTGTATGCGATTGCTGGTGCCGCTGGGGCGGCGATGGTTTCGACAATAATTCGCCACTTATCCCAATTTGACCGCTCTATCACGATCTTAAGTTACCAAGCATTATTGGTTGGTGCTGTAATGCTACCATTCGGCATCTATTTCTGGGTTTGGCCAACGGCCATTCAGTGGGGAATGATGCTGGGTATTGGACTTCTGTCGGTCGCAGGTCAATTTTGCAACATAGCAGGCTATCGTGCTGGTGAAGCAAGTGCTGTTGCACCCCTTGACTACGCTAGATTGGTATTTGCAGCACTTATTGGATTTTTAGTGTTTCTAGAGGTACCAAGTTGGTCAACAATCGTAGGCTCTGGAATCATTATAGCAACATCGATCTATAGTCTTCGAAGTGAACAACGACGTTCAAAAAACGAGCGCCAAATTTAATAAGCAATTAAAACTTAAGCCTCAATTTCCTCTCGCAACACGCGCTTGAGCACCTTCCCAGAGGGATTCCGGGGCAGACTTTCTTTTATCACTAAGCGTTTGGGAGTCTTAAAACCTGCAAGAGATTTGCGACAATGCGCTTGCAAGCTTTCTAGAGTGACTTTAGATCCGGGTCTTGGCGTCACTATTGCCACAGGTACTTCGCCCCATTTTGGGTCTGATCCAGCTATAACTGCGGCTTCCAGCACCTCCGGCATTTCATAAATTACCCGCTCCACTTCACTGGAAGCGATGTTCTCTCCACCGGAAAGGATCATATCCTTTTTACGATCGGTCAGAAAAAGAAATCCCTCTTCGTCGAGATAACCGATATCACCAGTGCGAAACCAGCCATTTGAGAAAAAAGCCTCTTTAGTGCGCAGCTCATCATTCCAATATCCGGAAGTTATTTTACGGCCGCGAAGACAAATCTCTCCGTCCTGACCCGGCGTTAGGGTCTTTCCAGACTCATCACGGATTTCAACCTCCAAATGAGGTGCAGCGCGGCCTGTAGAACCAATCTTTAAGAGCTCCATTCCAGGCTCCATAAAGGTATCGCCGCTATTACTCTCTGTTAGCCCATAAGCATCAATATAACGAGCTTTAGGGAAAGCTTCTGAAAAAGAACGAATACGAGCTTCCGGTGTTCGTTCTCCACCGCCAATTACCCAATTAAGCGTCCGAGCCGATACCCAAAGGTTACTTGGCAAGGCCAAAATCATATTAGTCATAGTAGGAGCAAACCACGCTCCATTTAGATGATAGCGTTCGATTGCTGCGAGCGCTTTTTCAGGTTCAAACTCTCGTTCAAGCGCAATCATGCCACCAAGAGCTAACACTGAAAGGCCTGGCAGTTCTAAACCCCCAACGTGATACAGCGGTCCAACGATTAAAAGACGCGTTTGGCCCGAAAGCTCAAGTGGAGGAATTAAAGAGAGATGTTTCCAATAGAACTGCTCGTAGGCATGCATCACACCCTTTGGCCTGCTTGTTGTACCCGAGGTGTAAACAAGACGCATTAAATCGTTATTACTACAATGCGCTGGAGGAGAAGATCCGGATGTGACAGCTACAGAGCGGATATCTGCTTGAGCAGAACTGTCCAGCAAAAATATAGACTCAACGCTCCCTTCTGGAAGCTGAGACGTTACACCTTCAAACTCCTGGTCAGCTATCAATAGCGTCGCGCTAGCATTACTGAGAATGTATTCGATTTCGTTTGCAGCCAAGCGGTAATTGATAGGCAGAAGTACAGCACCCTGATGGCTTACAGCGAAAACAAGATCAAAGAACGCCGCACTATTCTTCATCAAAAGCGCAACTACGTCTCCTTTGCCTATACCCCTTTCAGCAAGCCAGCGGGCACCTGAATACGCCCTTGCCATCATTTCAGCATAAGAGATCTCTGCGCCATTGTAGGCAAGTGCCGTCCGTCCTGGGGTTCTGCGGGCGTGAAAGGCCAGAAATTCAGTAAGATTTGCCATGACAGACTCCCATGATCCCCGGGTTAACCGTCATATAGCGCCCTCTGTCTCTAACTGTTCCAGCTCTTCTAGAGAGAGACCAAGGTCTCCACAGAACACATCCCGATTATGTTGCCCCTGACGAGGAGGCGCTGATCCTGGATTGCCAGGAGTGCCCGTGAGCTTAAACGGCAGACCAAGAAGACGCTGGATGCTACCATCGGCAGCAGCGCAATTAACAACCATGTGATTAGCCAAGGTTTGAGGGTCGGTTAGAACTCGATCGACGGTATTAATGGGCGAATTTGCAACTCCAGCCTGTTCTAATTTTTCGACCCAGTCAGCGACAGTAGAGGTAGAAAGTCGCAATTCAATCTCTGTCCGAAGCTCCTCTCTGTGTTCGCAGCGCAAGACATTGGTAGTAAAACGTGGATCATCGACAAGTTCCTCCATCCCAAGAGCCTTACAAGCTTTAAGCCACATAGTTTGAGTCGGAGCACCTATCATGATCTCGCCATCCTTCGCGCGATAAGCGCCATAAGGTGACAGCGTTTCGTAACCCGCTCCTTCCCGTCTATCTACCTCTCCAGTTGTCAGATAACCGACCCCATGGAACCCCAGCAATGTGACACCCGTTTCGAGGAGAGAAACATTTACCCGCTGTCCACGAGCCCGACCACGCTCTCGAGCCATCAAAGCGGTGGTAACTCCACCGTAGGCAAGCATACCTGTTGCGAGATCAATAGCGGTGACACCAAGCCGGACTGGTGGTCTATCCGGCTCGCCGGTCAAAGACATCACGCCCGAGTACGCAGCAACCATAGTATCATAACCCGGCTTATTACTTAGGGGCCCCTCGGCGCCATAACCAGAAATTGACACATAGATAAGATCAGGAAAGTCCCGGTGAATTCGGTCCCAGCCAACTCCAAGTTTCTCAGCAACTGGAGGAAGGAAACTCTGTATCAAGATATCTGCGTCAGCCAACAGTCGGTCAAGCAAGTCTCTCGCTTTCTTCGACTTCAAATTCAGAGTGATATCTCTCTTGCCTCGGTTTACGGAACGGAAATTTGTACTGTCACCATCTCCTAGGACGTGGGGAAAGGCACGGTTTAAATCACCTTCTGGACCCTCGATCTTTATTACGTCGGCACCGTTCTCAGCGAGTAACTGGCCACAAAAGGGGCCTGCGAGAACACGACTTAGATCAACTACTTTGATGCCATCGAGTGCACCCATAAGTTTTACCTCCCCATAAACCGTCCCAGTACGATAGCTGGGATAATCGCGATGAAAAACACAACGGCGAGAGCAAGGAAGCAATCTTGAAAGGCCAGTGCCAATGCCTGCGCATCAATCGTCCGTGAAAGAAATTCAGCAGCAGCCGCTTCTCCAGCCATACCATCAAGACCTCCAGTGGTGAGGCGGTCACCCAATCGACCAAGGGTTTCGAGTGTCGCTGGATTATCCGGAACCTGCGTACCATTAAATGCTTGGGCATGACTTGCATGGCGAGTTTGCAACCAAACAACAATGAGGTTTGTTCCGCTCGCCCCTCCAAGCTGACGAATGAAATTCATACTGCCTGATCCACGCGCCAGTTGGTCGGGTTTCAGAGCCTTAAATGCTGATGCAGACAGCGAGGGGAGAATAAAGGCTAGACCAAAACGGCTTAGAGCGGCAAAGCCCGCAAATATCAGAAAACTAGTGTTAGCATCCCCAAAGCTCATTGCTAGCGCGCCAACGGCAAAAAATGCCAAACCAACTGCCACCATGATGTGGCCAGGCATTCTATCAGAAAGCCTTCCTGTTAAAGGAAGCACTGCTACCAATAACAGTCCTGCGGGCATTAACAGCATTCCGGCTCGTGTCGCCGTATAGCTCTGAACATCCTGCACAAAAACCGGGATAATATAGCTCGAAGCAAAATTTCCAGCGCCAAACACAAAGGCGACTGCAACGGCTGAAGAAAAGCCAGGGTTTTTGAATAGATCGAGTGATAAGATCGGTGCCTTACTTCGAGTTTGCCAATATAGAAATGCTCCAGCAAGGAAAGCTCCAAGTAAGAGCTGGCTCGCAATCCTATCGGACCCCCATCCGAAACGAGGGCCACCCGCAATAGCGTTCATAATGATCGCAAGCGCCACAAGTAAAAGGCCGTAACCTGTCCAGTCAAACGGCGGGCGTTTTGCATTATCTGTTTTTGCGGGCATGAAGATTATGCCCCCAATAAAAGCAATAAACACGGCTGGCAGAGGAAGAATAAACATCAATCGCCATGAAAACTCATCGATAGCGATCCCTCCGACGGCGGGGCCTATTGCCGGCGCGAGAACGACGCCTGAACCAAAAATTCCCATCGCTGTGCCGCGTCGATCCGGCGGGAAAACCTCAACGATAGCAACCATAACGAGAGGCTGGATGATCCCAGCAGCGGCACCCTGAAGGACACGACCAACAATCAAGGTTGGCATATTGTGAGCACTTGAACAGATAAATGCCCCAATCACAAAGAGAATTAGCGTCCAAAGAAAGGCGCCACGCTTCCCAAACGCCGCCACCATCCAAGCGTTTAAAAGCTGGCTCGCGGTCATCGTGGCCAGAAAGGCCGTTGCCATCCACTGAGCTTCATCCTGACCAACTCCAAAGGCACCTCGCACCTCTGGAACAGCCACATTGACGATAGTTGCAGACAAGACCATGGCAAACGCGCCAAAAAGGCCCGTTGCTGTTACTAGCCAACGGTAGGAGGAACCAAACCGGAGAAACAGTCCTTCTGCACTCTCATCTCTCCGAATTAACTCCTGCGTCACGACCGCTTCCTTGAAGCAATTTCAATCATGAATACGCCTATGCTAACGGATATCTTCATGATGAAAAGAAGTTCGATATTCGCCAAATTCTTGGGGGTTTTGACCTGAAGCAACTAATCTACCTCAAAGGGATTAACGAAGAAATTTCTGAGCTAAGTGTGATTTTACAGCCCAAGGAAGGGGAACACTGATCAAGCTGTAAAGGTTTCGCAATTGCCCCCGATAGCGATGAAACTACAACTTATATTCAATAACTATTTTTAGAAGGCTTTCGAAGGATTGTTGGCCGGTCTAAGCTTCCCTCCTGCCATTCTTTCGGGGGAAAAAATGATCTACGAATTACGCACATACACCTTAAAGCCTGGTGCTGCGCCCATCGCAGCGAAAAACGCTGGAACAATCGCCCGCAGCATACGCGGTGATGACTACGGAAAGCTAGAAGGCTACTGGTTAACAGAGGTTGGCCCCCTTAATCAGGTAATGCACCTTTGGAGCTATGCAGACCTCAATGAACGTGCGGAAAAGCGCAAAGCGCTCTCCTCTAACTCAAGCTGGAATAATGATTACCTTCCAAAAATAAGAGAGTATCTGGTTAGGCAGGACATCAGACTTCTTAATCCATACCGAGGTCCGACTGCCCCAATTGGCGAAAACAATATTTATGAGCTTCGGAATTATCGACTTCGTCCTGGATCGATGAAGATATGGACAGATACCTTCTTGAAAGCCATGGAACACAGAGAAAAATACTCAAAGCTGGTGGGTCTATGGAGCACCGAGGCAGGGCAACCAAATGAGGTATGTCACATCTGGTCGTATCCATCTTTTGAAGAGCGCATGAAGGCTCGCAATGCTGCAGTTGAAGATCCCGGCTGGCAAGAGTTTCTTAAATTCAGCGGGCAACACATTGAAGAAATGTGGTCAACGTTAATGCTTCCCGCAGCTCATTCACCTCTGAAGTAGAGTTTCTGCTGATGACAAGTTCACTAAAAGATAAGGCCGTTATCGTTACTGGGTCCTCTTCAGGCATAGGTGCCGCTGTCGTTCGTCAGCTGGCAGACAGAGGGTGTAATGTTGTTATCAATTTCTCGAGAAGCCAGGGACCGGCCGATACGGTTGCAGAGGAATGCCGAGCTAAAGGCGTCGAGGCACTCGTTGTTAAAGCAAATATAGCTGATGACGCAGACTGTAAGCGCCTGGTAGCAGAAACTGAACATGCATTTGGGCGTATCGATGGTCTCGTTAATAACGCGGGCACGACAAAATTTGTGGCGCATAACGATCTCGACGGTCTATCAGGTTCAGATTTTTTAGACATTTATCAAGTGAACGTCGTTGGTGCCTATCAGATGATACGGGCAGCAGCTCCTATAATGCGCAAAGACGGAGGCGGTTCTGTTGTTAATGTCTCCTCTATCGCCGGTGTTATGGGAACTGGGTCATGTATTGCTTATGCAGCATCAAAGGGGGCGCTAAATACAATGACACTTAGTTTGGCTCGCGCTCTTGGCCCGGAAATAAGAGTTAATACTGTATGCCCCGGCTTTGTTCAGGGTGATTGGCTTAGAAACGGAATGGGAGCGGACAGATATGATGCCACTAAGGCTCACCTAGAGGCAACTAACCCACTTCGCCGGGCTGGTGGACCAGAACATATGGCAGAGGCAGTCGTAATGTTCCTTGAAGCAGGTAGTCATATTACAGGTGAATTTCTTTTAGCTGATGGTGGTCAGCATCTCGCTGGCGCGCCAATTGCCATCCGGTAAGGAGAAAACGAATGAGTGATCGTTTAAAAGATAAAATTGCTATCGTTACTGGAGGAGCCTTCGGCATGGGGGCAGAGACAGCTAAACTCTTTGCCGCCGAGGGAGCCACTGTAGCCATTGCAGACATCCTAGTGGATGAGGGTCCAAAACGCGTCTCAGAAATTGAAGCTGCTGGAGGAAAGGCTCGCTTTTGGAAGTTAGACGTCACAGACGATAAGGCGTGGGCTTCTTTTGTTAAAGATGTAACATCTGCCTTCGGTCGCATAGATATCCTTATTAACAATGCTGGAATATCTGGAAGTGCTTTTGAAGACCCATTTGATGAAGGCGCGTGGAGAAACTTGATGGCCGTCAATGTTGATGGCGTATTCTATGGAATGAAACACTGCGTGGCTGCAATGGCAGCAAATGGCGGTGGTTCTATCGTTAATCTCTCTTCAATTTCGGGAAATGTTGGGCAGAACAATATTCATCACGGTTACAATGCATCCAAGGGTGCAGTTAGGACTATCACAAAGTCTGCTGCCGTCCGTCACGCTCGCGAAGGCATTCGGGTTAATTCCGTACACCCAGGCCTAATGCCACCAATGCGCACATCAGGTGCAACTGCTGACCCTGTAATTCGTGAAAAGATGCTGAAACGGGTCCCTATGCGCAGAAATGGCCGCGCCGATGAGGTGGCAAAGGCCTGCCTATTCTTAGCATCGGACGATGCTAGCTATATCACTGGCTCCGAGCTCCACGTTGATGGTGGCTATCTAGCAAGTTAAGAAAGGGTTTGCAGACGACGTTCTAATCGAACCAGCATTCTATCTATTTCCTTCATGTCATCGGATGTAAGTGTATAGCCCGGCGAACGAAGTGCTGGCGTGGAGATAAGACCTTGGTGCTTGAGTACATATTTTCGTGCTGCCAAACCAAGAAGAGGCTGGGATTCGTAGCGAATTAGAGGCAAATAAGCTTCATAAAGATCTGATGCAGCGTCAAAATTGCCTGCACGACTAAGCCGGTAAAGCTCGAGCAGCATTTCAGGAAATGCAAACCCTGTCATAATACCGGCTGCACCACGAGCAAGTTCTAATTCTGTAAATAGAGCATTATTACCTACAAAAACTGCTGGCTTGGGATCTATTTTTTCAAGACCCTTCAGCAGACGCGTCAGCTTATCGAGCCCTGGATTGTCTTCCAGTTTAACCATCTCAATCGTTGGCAAATCAGAGAAAAGATCCAAAAGACCCTGAACGCTGACCTTTACTCCAGATGCTGGGGGGTAGTCTTGAAAACACAATGGTGTAGCGCTGCCCAGTTTGCCAATTAAACTAGCAAAATAGTCAAAAATTTCTTGGTCATTGTTGAGACCTGACTTCGGTGAAATCATAAGACCTGCTGCACCTAAGGACATAGCCGTTTCACCTAATCTAACCAACGCCTCATCGTCAGGGTTTGACGCGCCCACAATCAACCGCAGTTGACCATTTACAAGTGCAAAGATCCGACGCAAAAGGCTATCTGACTCACCGGCAGTAAGCTTAGCACCCTCGCCCATAACTCCCATGATGGTCAGACCTTGCACTCCTAGGGTCAGATAGTGCTCAACCAAGCGTTCTAAACTGGCATCATCAATCGAACCGTCCACTTCAAATGGTGTAGGCACGACTACTACAACACCGGTCATGTCACGCACTTTGTATCTCCATTAAAGATGAAACACCCAATCAAATTGCCGCCAAACAGACGGCTCCTAATCTAACCGAACAGCGCGACCTGTAGCGGCAGCCTCTGCAATTGCCAGTGTTGCCGCTAGTGTTTTTAAACCTTCGCGTCCCGAAACAACGGGCTCACCGTCACCATTTATGACATCACAGAAATTTTTCATTTGGGGGATATAAGGGTCCTGAGGTCGATAAGTTAACTGTTTTTCCGTAAGAGGTGTTAACCAACTTTGATAACCCTCTGGATGAGTTCGTAAAATCAAAGATGGAACAGCCAAACTACCTAACGTTCCCGCAATGAATAAACTGTCGGTATCCTCATTGGGAAAATCGGGATTTTCTCCCGAAGTCCATTCCCAAGTCCATGGAGCCGAGGCGGTATCCGAAAGAGCTAGGGTACCAAGCGCTCCTGAGGAGAAGCGAAAAACCGCGGCGGTTGTGTCCTCCACCTCAAACCCACGTTCAGCGTTAGAGGAAAATGCCTGCACCTCGACAATATCACCGAGTAACATCCGCAGACTATCAATCTCATGAATTGCATTAATTAATATTGGACCACCGCCAGGGCGTCGTCTCCATATTGGGTCATGATAACCTTTTGGTTTGTGCGTCATCCAAAGCGAAGCTGCAGTAACAACCCTACCTAAGGAGCCAGAATGAACTGCCTCAGCGGCAGCTTGCATAATTGGATTATGTCGACGATGGTGCCCAACGAGCACTGGGACACCCGCAGCTTCAGCCGTATCAACTAGGCGGTGAGCGTCTTCGAGAGAATCAGCAACTGGCTTTTCAACCAAGATAGGTAAGCCAGCGTTAATGCAGGCAAGACCCATCTCAAGATGAGTTTGATTGGGAGTGGCAATTATGACGCCATCGGGCTTTGCTTCAGTAATAAGGCTATCGATTGATAAGAACTGACGAGCATCTGGCGCGGCTTGAGCAGCGGCTGATACATCTGGATCCGCAACACCAGCAAGTTCATATTTGCCTTCACCAGCCAAAAGAACATTGATGTGCTTTTTTCCGATTAATCCAGCACCTAACACTCCGATCCTTAGAGCTCTCAATTATTACCTCCTCATTATAGGAATAAGTCACGTCGGCCTTGAAACTCGTCTGACCGTCTAAATAGTATTAAGTCTGAGATGGAACGAGGTTTCTTTAGAAAAGTCAGTTGAGACTATTAGCTGCTGCAATTTGACGAAGCCTTTCCACAACAAGGTCTGGAACCTCAACGACATCCTCAGTCAAACGCCTGCGGCGCTCAGCAATTGAACGATCATATGGCATCCTAACTGGACCACCACCGGGAATAGGTCGTGTGGATCTGATTGCAGCTGAATACTCTGAGACACTTTTTGCATAGTCAGCTGCAGGCATAAGTAAGTCTGGTCGCATCATGACAAAAAGACAGCCATACCCGAACATATCTTTCGGCATCGGCGAGACCGCACACATCGCGCCAAGGAGCTGAACTACGATCGCAAGACCCGAGCCTTTGTGCCCGCCCCATGCCGCGATAGCACCCTCCAATGCTTTTGCAGGGTCTACTGTTGGATTACCTTGTGCATCAAAGGCGCTTCCCGGTGGCAATTCTTTTCCGAGTCGACCAGCCAGTACCACCTCGCCATGCATCATAGCAGCCGTGCCAATATCCCAGATAACTGGATCGTTCTCACTCGGAAAACCGAAGGCAATTGGGTTGGTCCCAAAACGTCCCTCAACACCCCCATGCGGTGCCACATTGGGAGATGCATTCGATGCAATCATCGAAACGAGCCCATGTCGTGCAGCTTTTTCCGCATAGAAGGAAAGCATACCCGTGTGCCAAGTATCTCGAGCTCCTACGACAGCTATTCCTTTGCTTGATGCCTTCTCAATTGCAATTTCAGCAGCTCTAAAGGCTACTAGGTAGCCTATGTTATTGGCTCCATCGACGAGGGCAGAAAGCGGTGTTTCGTGTATTACTTTGATTTCACCCCGCTGATATCCCGGCTTGGTCATTCGCTCAAAAACGCTCAGGGCTCGCGGCAAACCGCCATAACTCAGTCCACGTAGCTCGCAGTCCATTACGTGGTCAGCTATTAACGCTGCCTCGTTGACTGTATGTCCGGCCGCGACAAAGGTCTGTTCCGCCAAGCTTCGAGCTTCGCGAACCGAGAGCCGCATTTCTTTAAAGCGCCTGAGATACGCGCGGCATTACTTCCTCCGCGAAAATCCGCATAGAATCCATCGAAGCTGCAACCTCTAACCCAGGCCAGTGCATACTCATGACGACGTGGTTCATTCCAACGCGTCGGTGAAACTTAATAATCTGTTCTGCTACGTCATCTGGAGACCCAATAAAAAAACGATCTTCCATCAGCTCCTCAAAGGGTTGACCAAGCTCATCCTTGTTATCTGGACGTGAGCGACCTAGCCCCCAAGCGTGGTAAGCAGCGTACTTTGTCATTATCGGCTCTTTACAAAGGCGGAACGCCTCTTCTCTTGTCTTGGCAACGAAGACTTCACGACGGAATGGAAATTCGTCCGGAAAATCTTTACCCTCATCGTCAAGTGCACGCTTATAAGTATCTACCTGATCAGCGACCTCATCCAATCTGTCATTGGGTCCGATATACCAACACGTGCCCATCCTCGCAGCTCGCCGAATAACGATATCCGCACTACCGCCAACCCAAATCGGCGGATGCGGTTTCTGAACGGGCTTAGACGAACACGCAGCATCCACTAGATTAAAGTGAGATCCCCTCATATTGACGGTCTCTTCCGTCCACAAACGCTTGATAGCCGTTAAATTTTCCTCAAACCGTCGGCCTCGATCTCCTTTGGATGTTCCAAATGCTTCAAATTCTATGTCGCGATAGCCAACTCCGCAGCCAAAAATCGCTTTGCCACCAGTTATAATGTCCAGAGTGCCAACTTGCTCCGCCACGTCGAGTGGTTTGTGGAGCGGCAACAAAAGGACTCCAGTATTCAAGCGCAGACTTGGCGCCTCTGCCGCAATTCTTGCCAAGAATGGAACTTGTTGAAGGTCCTGCAAAGGATGAGTGCTGTAGTGCGACCCTTTAGTAATTGAATGAAATCCAAGAGCTTCTGCTAACCTGGCCTGTTCAAGCATTTGTTGAAAATGATGAGCCACGTCATCTTCTTGCGGGAATTGGCCACGCATCATCAGACCAAACTGGATCAATGTACCAAGCCTCCATTACTTAGTCATAGTTGAGGGCAAATAAAGCGCTGGGTCTGGAAAGACACAGATCAACACACGCATCACAATACCGGCTGATAAAATTCAAGCCTGACGAGCTCTTGCGCGTTTGGCAAGTCAGAAGGAAGAATAGGGTATGGGAAATCAAGCCGGCCATCGAGTAAGACTTACTGCAGCTGAGGGACAAAAACTTGGCGAAGCAGCTATGCGCGGGGCGGGTTATGGCCCGGATGAGGCGCGCATTCTAGCAGAGCATGCAATGGATGCGGCACTCTCAGGATACGAGTATTCCGGCCTTCCAAAACTTCTGAACGTTGTTGACGATCCGCACTTTAGAGACAAGCGCAAACCTATATCGATTGTTAGGGACTCTGGGGCCGCCGTCCTTGTTGATGGTGGCTGGGAGACTGGCATGATTGCTGCGTACCGAGCTTCTGAAATCGCAATCGACCGAGCAACTGTTTATGGGCTATCGATCGTCTGCCTTGCTAACACTTGGATGACGGGACGAAGCGCCCTTTACTGTGAGATGATTGCCAAAGCAGGACTAGTAGCGATCCACACAGTCTCTGCTCCTTCTTGGGTAGCACCTTTCGGAGGAGCTGCCCGGTCATTAGGGACGAACCCTATAGCTTTTGGTTTTCCAACATCAGGCGACCCATTATTGATCGATATGGGAACGTCTGCATTTATGGGTACAGACCTGCAATTCCGAGAACGCATCGGGGCGGCCTTACCGGACGGCGTTGCTATTGGCCCGAGTGGGGAGCCTACCACAGACGCAAGTGAAGCAAGGCAAGGCGCACTTCTCCCCTTTGGCGGCCCAGAAGGCGGCTATAAGGGCTTTGGCTTGGCTCTAGCTATGGACGCAATCGGAGCCCTGGCAGCTGGAATTAGGCCATCGAATACACAAACTGGCTATCTATTTATTGCAATCAAGCCAGATCTTTTCATGTCACTTGACGAATACCGTCGCGAAGTTTCGCATCGAATTAATGTTATTAAATCAACACCGCGTCAGCCAGGCATCTCTGAAATTCGCATCCCAGGTGAGCGTGGGATGCGGGAGCGCGCCAAACGCCTTAACGAAGGTATTGAGATTGAGAGTAAGATCTTTGATGCACTGAATAGACTTGCTCTCGGAAACCTCGACCACGGCGGCTAGATGAAGTTGAAGACTAAAAATAAAATGAATGAGGAGATTTAGTAATGAGTAGCAATAGCGAAAAAGTAATAGCTCTTGATAAAGAACGAATGGATGCCATGGCGGCTAGCGATACAGATAAGCTGCAAAAGATTATCTGTAAGAATCTAGTCTACACGCACTCCTCTGCCCGTCTTGACACAAAAGAAAGCCTAATTGGAAATATGAAATCAGGCGCCACTGTTTACGAGTCAGTGGTCCCATCGGAAGTCACAGCCCAAGAGCTTGGCGACAACGTTGTAGTGCTGACAGGAAAGGCTCAGATATCTGTTAACTCGGGCGGCAAAGCTCTCAAATTTGGTGTTCGCTTTACAGATGTATGGGAGAACCAAGGTGGTCAGTGGCGCATGGTTGCTTGGCAATCGACTAAGACAACGGACTAGTCGGAGAGAAGAATGCGCATTCACAACCTTTACGTTGATGAAGAAGGTGAGACGCACTTCCGCGATATAGAAGTGGAATGGAAAAACCAAGGGCGTGGAGGAAGAACTTCTGCGACTTTTCCCGCTACCGGCATCATTTTCCGCGAGACACCAGGAAACTACGATTATGAGTGGCACCCAGCCCCTCGCCGACAGTACATAATTAATCTGGATGCCGGAGTTTCAATACAAGCCAGTGATGGAGAGACCCGGGTTATAGGTGCTGGAGAAGTAATCTTAGTAGAAGATACACACGGCAAAGGTCATTTCTCCAAAGCAATAGAGGGCAAGCTTCGTCACTCAATATTCGTTCCGATTGAGTAAACAGGAAGTGCTATGCAATTTGGGGTGGGCTGCGGCTATATCAACAAATTGGATTTTGTGGTGCAGGCTGAGAACCTAGGTTTCGATTTTGCCTGGTTCCCTGACACTCACTTAATCCGCTCAAATATCTGGGCGACAATGGCCGCGGCAGCGCTGCAAACAAAAAAAATGCGCTTGGGCTCGGGTTTAGCAATACCTGGCCTTCGGCTTGCCCCAGTCGCTGCCAATGGGATTGCTACCATAAATCGTTTGGCACCTGGGCGCTGTTTCTTTGGAACCGGCACGGGCAATACGGCCATGCGGTCAATGGGTCAAAAACCAATGAAAGTGGCGGAGTTCGAGAAATATCTTCGAACGGTTAAAAGCCTGCTAGCCGGTGAAGAAGTGGGCTATGAACTGAACGGTGTCACCCACCCAATCAAATTCCAGAGCCTGGAGCTCGGATATGTAGATATCGAACACCATATCCCACTGATGGTTGGAGCCTTCGGTCCAAAAGCACAATCACTAGCAGGAGAAATAGGAGACGGCCTTATCACGGGCATACCACGAGGCGGGTCAATTCCATCGGCGCTAGCCAATGTAAAGAGAGGCTTGGATAAAGCTGGCCGCAGAGCGGAGAATTTCCAGACTTACGCTCTAGTCAATATGTTATTACTGAAGAAGGGAGAAACATTAAGGTCCGATCGCGTAATTCGATTGATTGGCCCATCCATCATGGCAAATGTCCACTACCTCGTTGATTTTGTGGCGGAAACAGGGCGCCCACCACCGGACTATGTGATGCCTATTTGGGAAGAATACATGGCGTATCACATGGCCAAGCAGGCTGAAACCCGTCAGCAAGAAATGCACGCTGCTCACTACAGCCACCTCGGCCCAGATGAAGCTAGATTCATCACCCCAGAAATGATCCAGAATTTTTGCATTGCTGGGCATCCCGAAGAAGTCATCGAACAATTACGTACGCTAGAGGCGCAAGGATTGGACGCTATCGTTTTCAATACGCCAGTCGACACTATGTATCAGCAAATCGATGATTTTTCTCGGCGAGTGATATCAAAAATGTAGGGTTTTCAGTGATCGACTATAAAAACCCCAAGATCACTATTGGCCCTCCTATTGATCCAGATTTCTCTAAAAATCTGAGACTTTAGTTTTTTAAATTATCAGAAGATCTCAAAAAATGGAGATTGAAAACAATCCATAAAATTAGCGAAGAACTGATAAATGCCCTGAGCATTTTAGGAGATTTTTCATGGATCCCTTAAATTTTACAAAAAAACACGTTCTTGTAACCGGTGGATCAAACGGCATTGGAAACGGTATAGCTCGCGCATTTAGAGATGCAGGTGCAGTGGTAACAATTACTGGCACTCGCTCTGCAGAAAAATACGAGACTGACATCGAAGATATGGCTTTTATTCAAGCCGATCTTGGCACAGATGACGAGGTTCAAAAGGTTGCGCGCGAAGCAGGCCAAGTTGATATTTTAGTCAATAACGCCGGAATGGTTGCTTATCGTCGACAGGAATTTCAAACGGAAATTTTTCGTCGAATACTTGATGTAAATCTCACCTCGATAATGACCCTATCAGAATTGTTGAAACCAGGTCTGGCGGAAGTAAGCGGCTCTATCATCAATATTTCATCTCTTACCAGCTTTTTTGCTTCTTCCGGCAATCCTGCCTACGGTGCGAGCAAGGCTGGCATAGTCCAACTAACAAAGTCCCTTGCGGTTGCTTGGGCAGCAGATGGTGTTCGAGTAAATGCAATCGCACCCGGTTGGATAGCAACCAGCATGACTGAAGTTTCGCAAAATCGAGAAGCTATAAATTCCGAGATCCTGCGCCGCACCCCAGTCGGTCGCTGGGGGCAACCAGAGGACATAGCAGGTGTTGCCCTGTTTCTTGCTTCACCATTGGCAAGTTACGTTACAGGTGAAACAATTACCGTTGATGGTGGTTTTTCATGCTCGATCTAAGGAAAAACGCAGGAGGATTAAAAAAGATGGATGTCGGATTGCAGATGATCTGCGCAACTTATGGCTGGGATGATTGTTCCGACCAGCAAGCATATGACGAAGAAATCAAATTAGCCTTGCTTGCAGCAGACTCCGGTTTCAATTGCTTATGGGCTGTTGAGCACCATCATCACGATTACTCATTCTGCCCAGACAATCTTCAATTGATGGCATACCTAGCTGGTCAGAGACCAAAGATTGATGTTGGAACTGCCGCTGTAATTCTACCTTGGAATGATCCTCTCCGCGTCGCCGAAAAGGTTTCGATGCTTGACCACTTTACAGATGGGCGGCTGCGTTTTGGTATTGGTCGTGGCCTTGCGCGCCGCGAATTTGAAGCGTTTCGAGTATCGATGGATGAAAGCCGAACCCGTTTCGACGAGTCAGCAGCAATGATCGTTGAAGCTCTTGAAACAGGTTGGATGGAGGGTAACGGCCCTCATTACAAACAACCACGTGTGGAAATTCGTCCAAGGCCACGCTTTCCAATCCGTGACCGCTTATATGCCGTAGCCTCGAGTGATGACTCGGTCGTCTCGGCGGCGAAACTCGGCGCGCATATGGTAATGTTTGCTGATCGCCCCTGGCCTTCGCGTCTTCCTGCAATCCAGAAACATCGAGAACTCATTCAAGAATTCTTCCCTGGCATGGCACCGCCGAGACCGCTCATCGCGGATTTCTGTGTCTGCACACCAACAATGGATGGTGCTGAAGAACTTGCCCGCAAGTACATGGGACCTTTCGTACTCTCAAACTTTGAACACTATGAGCTTTTGGGTGAGCATTTTTCTACCGTAAAAGGTTATGATGCTTACGCCGCAAAGGTTGCAGTCGCCAAGGAAGTTGGCATTGAAGGCATCATTGACGGATTTATGCAGGCATCTGTTTGGGGGACACCTGACCAGGTCTTGAAGATGCTCGAAGAGCGCCGGGACCTCATCGGAGACTTTGAGCTAGCCACAAGCTTCCGCTTCGGAGGCACCCCATATGAAGTGGCTGAGCAATCCCTCAAACTTTATGCAAAAGAAGTATTGCCTGTCATTCAATCTTGGCAGTCGGAAACTGCGCAAGTAGCGGCTGAGTAAATCAACCTTTAGTCCCCCCAAGAATTCTTTGTGCGCGTAGCGGCATCAAGGAAGGATTTGGGGGGACATTATTATCAATAAAAATCTCAGCTTGGTGCCCAACCATAGGTCTTTGAAGTGGCACCTCCCATGAGCATTTCTCTGTCGCTTGCGGAAAGACGATCAGTTTCAACGAATGGTTTTACACCATCTTCATAAGAGACGACGGCGTGAGCACGGGTCCAATCCGTCCCCCACAGACACCGGTCCATTCCCCAAGCATCAAAAATGCGGGCAAGCGGATCCCAAATATCACTAAAATTTGGCGCACCTTCTTTCGAAAGAGTGCACGCTCCACTTATTTTGATGACAACATTCTTTCGGCTTGCAAGCGCTATCACTTTTTCTAAATCCGCCCAAGGCACATCAGGTACAGGCGGCGTACGAGGCTGCAAAATACCAATGTGGTCAATAACAAAGCGAGTGTTCGGATAGCGATCAACCATCGCAAGACCCTTATCAATTTCGCCCCAGCAGAGCATATTTACCGGAAGATCATTCTTTTCAGCAGCCCGCATAGCCGTAGACATTCCTGGGTTGTCCGGGCTGAATTCTGGTCCGTGAGTTAACATTACCCGGATGCCAACTGCTCCGGGCTGTTTTTTCCATTCATCGACTGTCTCGCCAACATTGGGATTTGTTGTGTCTACAGGTTTTACCAATGCAAACTTGTTTGGATGCTTTTTCTGCACCTCTACAGCGTAGCTGGCATCAAACCGATAAAGGGAAAAGGCCGAGACAAAGATAGCACCATCCACTCCGACAGAATCCATGGCTTGGACCATCTCATCACCCGTCACGTGCGGTGGCCAATTTGGAATTGTGTTCCAAGGACGCGCAGACGTGTTGGCTTCGTATGCGTGTATTTGGCTATCAATTATGGGCATTCTGTTCTCCTACCAGTTTTTACAGAATTATGATGTTGAATTTGAATTATATTTTGTGTGACCGGCTTTATGCACGAGCCAAACACCAAGCGTTGCAGCGAGCAAGCCTACCAGAGCTTCCCAATGCAAAGTCTCACCTAATATAAGGAACGCAAGCACAGCCGCAGTGCCAGGGGTTAGATAAAAATTTGCAGCAACTTTTCCAGCTGCGCCATGCCGTAGCATTAGAAGGTAAAGTCCCATCGCGCCTAAAGAAACTCCAACAGTCAAATAAGCAAAAGCAATAATACTAGCCTCAGTGATTTCGATCCTTGGCTCCTCAAAAATCACCATTATACCTAAGCAGCTAACGGCCGATGCAGCCATTTGCAGTGAATTAGTGGCTAATAACGGCAATCCTCGTGCCACTTTGGCATGCCAGAGGGTTCCAAGAGTTAGCGAAACTACGCCCCCTAACGCAGCTGCAATACCTGTCCCTGCATCTAAGGTTAGATAATCGACCCCAACAACAAACGAGACCCCAAGAATACCCAGAGCAAAGCCTAACCACTGCAGTGTCTTAAATCGTTCTCCTAGAATAGGACCAGAGAGAACTGCCGTTAATAAGGGAGTTAATGAACCAATAAGCGCCACATTGGCTGCTGGAAGTTCCAGCATTGCTGTAAAAAACAAACCCAGATAGAGCCCATTCATTAAAATGCCCGCCCCAACAACGCCTGCCCAACGTTTTCTATAAGCGTTCCAATCTGGCTCTTTTTCTCGGATCAAAAACGCCAAGCCAGCAAGCAAAATTGCTGCAACAAAAAAACGACATGACAGGATTGCCCAGGGTGTAAAGTGCGGGAGCCCTCCACGCGCAGCCACAAAGGCTCCACTCCAAATTAATACGAAAATATAGGGCGCTACGCGCAGCAACATGGATGGAGACCAGTTTCAACAGATACGGATTGAATCATCACCGTAAAGCAAATGAAAAGATCGTAAAGAACGACTTGCAGCAGTAATGCGGGAAGCACAAACTGTCAGCTCTTCCCCTTTTAACAAAACGGTCAACGCTATTGTCTCAAAATCAAACGCGCTTCGCTGAGAGACCGCTCTATGGCCATCTTATGGGATTATTCGTCGCTATCACTTTTGGAAGTGCGTATCCAGTCGGGAAACAGGTAGTAAGTGCTGTTGACCCAATTTCCTTTTCCTGCTTGCGCTACTTAATTGCTGGGTCGTTGATGCTTATCATGGCACGAGCATTTGGCCAACGCGTTCTGATATCTTCAAAAGACGCAATCGCTCTGGCTGGCTTAGGGCTTCTTGGGTACGCAATTTTTCAGGGAACCTGGGGTATTGCGCTCCACTATACAACACCATCAAAAGCTGTCGTGTTAGTCGCGACTACGCCGATATTTGGAGCTATTTTTTCACGTCTCGCCGGCCAGTCTGTCAGTAAATTGATTTGGATCGGTGCTCTAGTTGCATTCGGTGGCGTCTATCTGGTGGTAAACAACGGTTTTACCCCACAGATGGCCGAAATGAGTAATTCAATAATTGGAGATGTCCTCTTCGTCATTATTGCCGCTGTTTGGGCACTTTTTGGGCTCTGGTCGCGGCCCTACGTTGTGCGTCTTGGCGCCTGGACAACGACAGGTTGGGCTGCAATGTTTGGGGCAATGCTTCTCTTGCCTTTCGCCTGGCCCGGACTCACAGATGGTTCTTGGTATGAGCTCGACGTAGGAGTAGGGCTGGGGTTCTTACACTTGGCGTTAATTGTCGGCTGCCTCGGCAATGCGGCTTGGTCCGGGGGTCTTGGTCGCCTCGGATTACCTAAAATGGTGTTATATCTATACTTATCACCTGTGTTTGGAGCAGCGTTTTCTGCTATTTTCTTAAACGATATTCTTGGAGCAATGCAGATTTTAGGGGCCACTCTCGTAATCGGAGGTGTTGCCCTTGGCCAGTCTAGCGAGATTGTATTCAAACGCCGTCCGGCGGGAACGGGCGCCTAGAACAAGCTGGTCATCAGAAATCAGTTAAAAAAAACCACCCGAGACCTCGCAGTCTCGGGTGGGCAACATTCACGCTAAAATCAGATGTTAGGCTCCCCAAGGGGTTATGGCTTCCTTGAGCTTCTTGTAACCTTCTAAGAAACCTGGACGCTTGGCTCCATAAATTTGGTCAAACTTAGCTAAAGCATCGTCTAAATAAGCCTTAACAGCCGCATTCCCAGGATTAGCATCCAAATAGGCATCACGAATTAGCACAAAGTGTATCCGTGGGTCGTATGGCTGTTTGGTCCCTCCCATGCTCTCGTCGCCATCAAGTAGGCGTAATAACATCGCATCGGCCGACCCTAAGGTTTGCTCATGAATTGGGGGGCCAGACATGCGATGCATAACGCTGGTCATGTCACGACCGTTACCGGTCGTATAACCCATTTCTCCCCAGAGATTATTCATCCGATTGTCGTTTCCGACATACTTAAGCACCATGTCTCCGAACGCGCGAAGTGGATCAGAAATATCAGCCATCAGGTCTGTAAGACGATCACCATCCAAGTCCGTAGCAAGAACAATGGTGTCCTGCTTGTTGATAAGGTCCCAAATCAAAATGCCGTAATTGGTATCTGAAATGTGCTGTTCAATTTGGCCAGTCCACTGGTCCATTCCATCGAAAAAGCCATTCGGCAGCAGAGCAACAATAGCGTCGATACGATCTTTATGCTCAACATAAGGATCAACCGCATACCTTCGACCAACGCTCATTTTTGTCTTAGAAAGCATGAATGAATGCAGCCCGGCGTTTATGCCGTCTTCCATAGCTTGCGTAGGTTTCATCGCAACGCGACCTACTCGGCCAGTATCGTTCACCATTTTGAGGAACAGACGGTTTGCATAGGCCATCTGCACACCAGGAGAATTCATCTCAGAGTGGACAATGCCGGACTTCGGATCAACGTTGAACTTTGCTCTGTCTTGAGAATATGGAAGACAAGGCATGCAACGAACGGCGGTAATTGGTCCGTAGGGGCGGACGTTACAATATACCCCGGCCTGTGTCCTGAGAGGCGCGTTACCAGACTTACCCATGACAACGACCTTGCCACCTTTGCCGTCGTTCACGTACGCATCACCTGCAGTCGACCACTTGATGGATGTCACAGGCATGTTACCGAACCAAGCCAATGGTTCTAATTTTCTGTCGTGGCGTATCTGTGACCACATGGGCACGGCATAAAAGGGTAGTTGCAAAACATCGATCGCTGCGATCGTTCCGAGCAGGGCGTATGCGTCAGTAAGTGAATGAGCAACGGGCTCGGCCTTACCGTTGTGGTTGCCGCCCTTCCAGATTATCGCATCTGGATAGCCATCTGGCCGAACATCGGCGGGCTCAAAGAGATTACCAAGTTCCCCCAAGAGGTCGCCACCATCGGCTTCCGTGCGAGCAATTTTCATAAGATCAATCATAAGATCCTGCTTCCATCAGACATTTCGGTTCAAGTGAAGAGGCTAGCCAGAAGGCCGAGCGCAGATTCCAGGCCGCACAATGCCGTCAACAGAGCTCGACGTAAAGATGGTAGTAGATTTGGGACCTCATAAACCGAGCCATCTAGGCTCTTAAAAAGCAAAATTTCCTGCTGGGCGGTGAGAAAGGGGTAAAAATGGAGAAAAGAGGTGCGCAGATCACCGTACCAGGACGCCATATATAAATTTGGATTCGGAAATAGAAGCCAAAACTAAGCCCAAAATGGTCGGAGTGAGAGGATTTGAACCTCCGGCCCCTGCCTCCCGAAGACAGTGCTCTACCAGGCTGAGCTACACTCCGTAGCGCGGCGCGCGCGATATAGCGGCTATCCAGAACGCCCGCAAGATAGTACCGAATTCAGTCACGTCCAAAGACAATCTTATTATCTCTGCCGAGTTCCGGCGGTGAGTTGCGCATAGGAGGTCTAGTTCCATTCATTGAAAGTGGAAGACCTATCAGGCGAAGCGACGGATCATCAGGAGCTTGTTGAGCAATTTCTAACGCTGCTGTTTGCGGACAATCCGCAACTTCCATAACATCGCGGATCGGACACGCTGGCACGCCAGCCGCATCAAACCTAGCAACCCAGGTCGAGACGTCATCTTTTGCGAGCTCTGCCTCAATCATTGGCACAAGCTCCATACGCCGGGCCACGCGATCAGCATTTTTTGCATATTTTGGGTCGATGGGCCATTCCGGTTTGCCTAAAACAGCTGCTGTCTTTGCAAACAATACGTCGTTTGCAGCGCCAATCATTAAATGGCCATCCCGAGCACGGAATGCCTGGTATGGCGTAATGTATGCGTTACCAGAGCCCTGTTTTCCTTCGGCTTTTCCCGTTGAGAGATACGATGCTAAATGTATCGAGATCCAGCTAACCGCCGTTTCATAGAGCGAAAGATCAATGACACCACCATCCCCAGTCCGAGAGCGCTCCAGAAGAGCTGCCTGGATTGCTATTGCGGCCCACATTCCTGTGCCAATGTCGTTAATCGAAGATCCAGCGCGCATCGGTGGACCATTGGGTTCGCCTTGGACGCTCATCAAACCGCCATACCCTTGCATTAGAACGTCATAGCCGGGCTTCCCTGACATTGGCCCTACTGCACCATAAGCTCCAATATTGCAGTAAATTAGTGCTGGTTTTTCTGCTCGAAGTGTCTCAGCATCAAGACCATATTTCTCAACCACACCAGGCCGTAAGTTCTGGATAACAGCATCTGATTTTTGAATAATTAATTCTTTTAATTCTGTTAGTTGTGATGAATTATTAAAGTCAACTGTCACTCCTGACTTCGAGCGATTGAGCGCTTTGTAGACAATGCTGCTGCCATCCTTAACAGGAGGCCAGTGACGTGCGGCATCACCTTTACCTGGGTCTTCAACCTTTATGACCGTTGCCCCCAACTCTGCAAGGATTTGTCCTCCAACAGGGCCAGCAACATTATGACCAAGCTCAACAATAAGAAAATCAGACAGGGGCGATACAGATGTCATTGCTGCACTCTTTCACAATTACATTCGTGGTTAGATCTCCACCTCAACGAGACGTTCCTCGGCTAACTCATCGGCAATTTCATTTGTGGAACGGCTTTCCGATTCAGCTCGATTGAAAATCTCTTCCAGTGTCATTTCTATTCTACCAACTGCAGCGAGAGCGCCAGCGCGGTCATAAGTCCCCGCTATTCTGTCCTCGAAGGCAATGTTGATTATGCCGCCAGCATTTATCGCATAATCAGGGGCATATAGAATGCGACGTCGCTGAAGCCGTGATCCATCCTCGGGAAGAGCAAGCTGATTATTAGCAGAACCCGCAATTACGCTGACTTTAAGGCGAGGAATTGTTTCCTCATTAAGGATAGCTCCGAGCGCACATGGAGCAAATACATCAGCATTGACGTCATATATTTCGTCAACGGGAACAGCCTCGGCCCCCAGGTCTCTTGCGGCGGCATCTACGGCAGGCTGGTTAATGTCGGCCACAATTAAGCGGGCACCAGCAACCTGCAGTTGATTAGCCAGCGCACGCCCGACGGAACCTAGTCCCTGAATAGCGACGGTAACTCCAGCGAGATAATCCGCTCCAAGACGAAAGCGGACAGCTGCTTTTAGTCCCTCAAAAACACCGAGCGCCGTTATTGGGGACGGGTCGCCAGAGCTTTCCGACAAGCCTGCAACATAAGCGGTTTCTTCACCAATAATCCGGATATCACTTGGCTTCGTGCCGACATCTTCTGCTGTGATATATCGACCACCTAGTTGATCAATCGACCTGCCTAAAGCCCGAAGCAATGCCGGGGTCTTAATTTCTGATGCATTGCCAATAACAACGCATTTTCCACCCCCTAAAGGAAGCCGAGCCAAAGCCGACTTATAGGTCATAGCGCGCGAAAGGCGCAGCGCGTCAGCAATTGCATAAGACTCAGATTTATAAGCCCAAAATCTGCACCCCCCGAGAGAAGGCCCACGCTTAGTGGAGTGAATAGCAATTATCGCCTTAAGACCCGAAGTTGCATCGGACACGAAAACGACCTGTTCATGATCTTTAAAATCTGGGGAAGAAAAGAGGCTCATATTGAGTTTGCTGCCTTAAACCAGGGCATCGACACATCTCGTTGAAGGTCAGCTGCTTCAATTTTAGTCTTTTGCGCCAAAGTGAAACCAATATCGTCAAGCCCTTCGAGAAGGCAGTGTTTATGGAAAGCTGAAATCTCAAACTTATAAGATTGATCGTCAGGGCCAGTGACGGTCTGCTCAACAAGGTCAATGGAGACTTTCCCACCCTGCCCTGATCGAATGCCACCTCTTAGAATCCCACAAATTTCAGTCGATAGCCTTATAGGTAGAAATCCATTTTTCATCGAATTCGAATAAAAAATATCACCAAAACTGGGGGCAATAACTGCACGAAAGCCTGAGTCCAATAAAACATACACAGCCGCCTCACGGCTCGAACCACAACCAAAATTACGATCGGCAATTAGGACCTCGGCATCATTCCAAGGCTGACGATTCAGAATGAAGTCAGGGTCTAAATCACCGTCTTCTGTTCTGCGAATGTCATGGAAAAGATATGTCGGATAGCGTTCATCCCGTGGCCGTTTCAGAAAACGAGCAGGTATCAGCTGGTCAGTGTCGACATTTGCGCGGTCCAACGGGGCAGCTGAAAAATTGCCACTCTCAAAAGCACGCATTGGCATTCAAATTATCTCCGCTTTACTACCAGGCCAGTTATGAAAACCTTGTTGTACCCTTGCGTCTAGTCAACTTGAGCACGAAGCCCCGCCGAGGACACAAAATTGGGCACAATAAGGGTGGTTGAGCTGCACAGGTCCATCTGCGCTTGATAGCGTGTTTCCCAAGTTAAACGCAGGACCATAAGGAAGCAAAGTACAAGCAACTACGCTTGTTTCTTCCCCCTTCCGACGAACTACCATGCGAGAATTAGAGCACATTACGTCATCTGGAGATTTACCCAATATTCCCCAACAGGCCTCCGTGATTTCGGGAACATCCCTTGACGTTTCCATCTCTGGAAAAAGTACAAGTGCAGACGGATCCAATGGATCAATCAAAATATCAAGTTCTTTGAACAGACGGCCGTAACCTTTGCGGGTTTCTTCCTCACCCTCGCCCCAGCACATTCTCCCTGCAACACTAATTTTCGCATGCATGGTGGACAGCCACTTTAGCCCACGTATTGTCGGCAACCAAGTATTTACGCCCCTCTCTCTTTCATGCAGTTCCTGCCCGTAATGGTCGAGCGAAACACGAAAGAAGATACGCTCATAGGCCAAAATGAGACCTTTAAGGGCCTCCTGGTGCTTTTGCATGGGTCGCATAGCATTGGTGAGCACCAACACGTCAAAACCACGGTCCAGCGATAGGGTCAACATCGCTATTATTTCAGGATTCATGAATGGCTCACCGCCGGTAAAGCCAATCTCTCGAGTACCCAGCTCAAACTCTCGAATTTCATCTAGTTTTGACTTCACGTCGCCAAGCGAGAGGTACTCCAATCGGTCATTAGTGGGTGAAGATTCGATGTAGCAATTTTCACATTCAAGATTGCAGAGTGTTCCTGTGTTGAACCATAAAGTCTCTAGCTGCCTTAAAGCGACCGATGCACGCTTAGAACCATCCGCTGTGACAAGAGGATTCTGAAATTTTGCAGGGTCGAGTCCAATGGGCGCAGTCAAAATCGATTCTGGCATAGGAACACCTGAAAAACACGGATAAATGGATAAACTTAATAAAGTATATCAATCAATTGTGGCTTACCCAACTTAGGTCTTTCAATAGGCTTTGCGCACAACAAATAGAAACCTCTTGCGGCCCCAGATTTAGCGCGCAATATTGGGGCCGTGGCGGGTATGATGTAATGGTAGCCTGTGACCTTGCCAAGGTTAGTGTGAGTTCGATTCTCGCTACCCGCTCCATCTCCTTGCTAAACATGTCAGACATCTTGGCCCTATCCTATTGATTCCTTTCGCGTTCTTTTGAACTGCGCGGGGGTGATAACTAGGATGGTATTGGGCAGGGTTATGGAGATGGTTATTGCCTTGCCCAATCCATTAAGTAGATGCTTAACATTCAGACTATTTTATGAGTTCTTCAGAGATAATCTTTTCCTTTAAATCTTTTGTTTTTTCGACTTTCGGGGGTTGAGTGATGCGCAAAGTAATTGTCGCCGCGTTAGTGACGATTCAGATCTCGATTTTCGTATCTTTTTATTCACCCCAAGCTTCTGAATTACCGATCGCAGATGCTCACATGCATGCATATGAGAAGAGTGTTTCAGAGGCGCAGTGGTTCTTGAAAAAAATGGATGATCTGAATGTTAAATGGGGAGGTGGAGTAGGCACTTATTCGAATGAAATGGCAGACGCTTTAGGGCCTCGTTACATACCAGCTTATGGCCAAGAAGAGTTCATGGCAGCTTTTAAAACAGGGGGCGAACAGGCACTGCAAGATCCAAAACATCCTCTTATGAGAAAGTTGTTGGAAAAAGGAGAAAAACTTTTCAAGGCTGGAAAAATAAAAGGATTCGGAGAAATACACACTGACAATCATACCAGTGGACCTAGACCAATGCGTCGTCACATTCCTCTATTAAGCCCCGTGGTTATAGAGATGTATAAAATAACAGATCGATACAAAGGTTTTGTTCAGCTGCATGTTCAATATTCTGAGGGCTTATTAGAGGATATATTAACGCTAAGTAGGGACTTTCCCAATTCAACTACAATTCTCGCACATTGTGTTCCAGGCAAAAATCCGGATGTTTTGAAGACCCTTCACAAGGTATTTAGTCAGACCGAAAATGTATATTGCGAAACTTCCGGCGCCAATGGCCCAACGCATGGAAGGATGATTCCGGTTTACTCCAAGATATTTGGAGAAGGAAATGGCCGCATGTATGGGGCAAACGGTTTGAACAAAGGCTGGAAAGAGCTAATAGAGCGGTTCCCAGAAAGAATAATGTTAGGAACCGACCCCTGTTGCGGACTGAAACCTAAATATCCTGAAATGATCAAAGAAATTAGGACATATCTTCTGCCAGCTTTAAGTCCTGAAATCGCCCGAAAGCTCTCTTACGAAAATGCCGTTAGAGTTTTTGGCCTCAAGTAACCATTAACTAATTTGGTCTTTATTCAAAGACCTAAGACGTGCTTGGCTATGATGTCTCGTTGGATTTCGTTGGTGCCCCCATAAATCGAAGCGGCACGTCGAAGTAAATGTTCTGTCATCGCGCCGCGGCCAAATTCTGGACCAACCAATTCCGCGTTTGAATCCACTCTAAGAGTTTCTCGGTCATAAGGCGCCGCATAGTTACCAGTTGCATCGACAAGCAACTCGTTGAGAGATTGCTCAATTTCTGATCCATTGATCTTAAGCTGTGACGCTTCAGGACCAACCGAACCGCCAGCTACTTCGCGTGCAAGCATTCGCAGATTTGTATTCTCATGGGCGAGCAGCTTAGCGTTAATCTCTAAGAGGCGTCCGCGGAAGCTGTGGTTATCCCAAAGCGAAAGCCCATCATTTCCCCTAGCTTCTTTTGCTGCAGCAACAATTCGTGCGAATTTTTCTTTCGATTTTCCAACTCCGGCAACACCTGAACGTTCATTACCCAAGAGAAATTTAGCGTAGGTCCAACCCTTATTTTCATCACCAATACGATTTGCGACTGGAACGCGCACATCGGTAAAAAAAACTTCATTTAGATAATGTCCACCATCGATGGAAATTATCGGACGGACCTCTATTCCTGGAGTATTCAGATCGATTAGAAGGAACGAGATACCTTCCTGTTTTTTTCCTTCATTCGAAGTGCGAACAAGCGCAAAAATCCAGTCAGCATGATGCGCATGGCTGGTCCAAATTTTTTGGCCATTCACAACATATTCATCACCTTCTATAGCTGCTCGTGTCTTTAAACTTGCGAGATCTGAACCAGATCCGGGTTCAGAATAACCCTGACACCAGAACCGTTCTCCAGAGATAATTTTCGGGAGATGTTCGGCCCTTTGTGCTTCACTCCCAAAGGCCATAATCACCGGACCCACCATAATTAGACCGAAGGGCGACAGCCTTGGGGCTTGCGCCGCCTGATATTCTTCCTCGAAAATATGCTTCTGCGTAGCGTCCCAGCCTGTACCTCCGTATTCGACCGGCCAGTTCGGCGCAATCCAACCCTTTTGCGCAAGTATTTGGTGCCATTCCTGCGTAGCTTCTTTGCTAACATATGAAGCAGCTACGGCTGATTGTATCCGGATCCGGTCTGGCAATTTTTCCCGAAAGAAGGCCCGCACTTCGTCACGAAAAGCTAGCTCTTTATCAGTGAATTGAGCATCCATTTACAAACTCCATTTGTCCTTTTTGAGCCTCAACTCCGGGATCCTCGAACAGGCCGATAATCTTGCCATCCTTTATCGCAATATCAGCTTTGTATGCGTCACCACCGGCTCCGTCGTAAATCATACCGCCGCGAACAACTAAGTCCATTTGGTCTTGCATAGGATGGGCCTCCCCTTTCTACCACTGATAACCTTAATCGATTTCCAGATAAGGTCACCAAAGCAATGAAAAATTAAACCTTAACCAAAAACTCTACACTGATTGATCAGTGTCGATGAAATCAATTTCAACCGTTGATTTGGGCGATAACTTTCTCACCAAAATCTGCCAACATCTCCTCTAGATTATTCTCAAAAGCCGAAACAGGAAGCACTATGCGGCTCACACCAGCAGCTTCCCTTTCGGCTACTGCTGATAGAGCGTCTTTACCAGATCCAGGTAGAGCATCTGGACAGCCGGCCATTACCTTGATTGCTTCCGGAGCACGTCCAGCGGCTAAAGCCTCCTTCCGCATAGCACCTATGGTTTCGGCAAGATCTATTGCTGGGCCACCGGTTGCTGGAAAATATCCATCCCCGAGCCTACCAGCGCGACGCACTGCAAACTTGGAATTTCCACCAACTATAATTGGCACTCGTCCATTAACTGGCTTTGGGTTGCAGCTCATCCCGTCAAAGTTCACAAAACGTCCGCTGTAGCTAGCGTCATCGTTGTCCCACAATGCCCGCATCGCTTCGATATATTCGTTAGTACGAGCTCCACGTTCATCAAAGGGCACTCCAATTGCATCGAACTCTTCGCGCAGCCAGCCGACTCCAATTCCAAGTTCCAGCCGACCCCCTGTCATGTAGTCTAAGGTGGAGAGTTGCTTCGCAAGCACCACTGGGTTCCGCTGGGGGAGAACAAGCACTCCAGTTAAAAGTCTAAGTTGCTGGGCAATTGCACCCACATAGGTAAGCCAGGTCAGCGGGTCGGGCCATGACATGTCGATCCCTCCAGGCAGCCGACCTGTTTCTGAATACGGGTAGCGCGTAGTATAATTTGTCGGAATAACAAGATGCTCTACCGCAATAACCGATTCAAAACCCGCCGCTTCAGCTGCAAGCACCAAACGACGTGCATCTTCCGGGTTGGGAAAAGTAATATTTCCAAAATGTAAACAAAATTTCATGGACTTTGTCCTTCTTAGAGCCAACGGCCATTAGTCGAATAAGTTTGCAAGCTGCCTCTTCATCAGGCATGCCAGAAAGCCCAAGCCTTTAGCGCGTATCACCTCTACATACTCTGGCCCTAGGTCAACGAGGGTGACTTCGTTAACAACCCTGGAAAGATTACCGCCAAGATACCCACCAACAGAAAAAGCAACATCCACAGTTAAGCGCTTTTGCATCGATTTGCTCTTTCTTGTTTCTATGCCGACAATCTTAAATGAAAAACCTATTCAAGGGAGATGCGTTATGGATGTGGGTATCCTTATGTTCATGACTGATTATGCGCTACCTGTAACGGAGCTTGCACCTGCACTGGAAGACCGAGGGTTTGAAAGCCTGTGGATCCCAGAACATAGTCATATCCCAATCTCGCGCAGGTCCCAGTATCCCGCAGGGGGTGATCTTCCGAAACGTTACTACGACTGCATGGATCCTTTCCCGGTGATTGGAGCGGCTGCAGCTGCAACTTCAAGTCTCAAAGTTGCGACTGGCATATGTGTTATTTCCCAACGAGACCCAATCCAGACAGCCAAGAGTGTTGCTACAGTCGACCATCTATCTAATGGCAGGTTCATTTTTGGCACTGGCGTTGGATGGAACCAAGACGAGATTGAAAACCACGGAACGAACTTCAAAACACGGCTATCCCTGACACGCGAACGTATTGAAGCGATGCGTGAAATTTGGACTAAATCCAAGCCAGAGTACCATGGAAAGTTTGTAGACTTCGACCCAATGATGACCTGGCCAAAGCCAATTCAAAAGCCGCATCCACCAATTCTCGTAGGTGGCGGATGGCCTCACGCTGCTAAGCGGGCACTTGAATATGGAGACGGATGGATGCCCAACTCAATCCGACCGGACTACCATATTCTCGATAAGGTGGAAGCATGGGAAAGGATGAAACAAGACTATGGCCGTGAGGTTCCTCTGACCTGTTGTCTTGTCGAAACTGACCCAGATCAATGGACTCGATACAGGGATTCAGGGGTAGCACGCATCATCGTTGAGGTTCCGCCCGGAACACGGGAAGAAACAATGCCACTCCTTGACAAACTGGCGAGGGGAATGGCGCAGGTTGCATAGAAAGTCTGTCCAAAGAAGCTGAACGTTTTTTAGAGGAAAATTAACAAACCCAATCCATTGAAGATCTTGCCTCAACAAATTACACCCTTATTTGTGCGGCTTAATCCCGCTGAGGTGTGCGCCATGCGAGTACGTAACTCGCCCCATCTGGCCCCATGGTGTCTGTATGCCGGACGCCATGCTTGACCTCGCACATCTCACCTGGTGCGAAGGTATATTGGATCTTTCCATAGTCCACAGTGACTGACCCAGCCGTTACCAACACTATCAGGTCATCGTCATGGGCATGCATCTCAAAGAAGCGGCCGGGTGGCTGGGACCGAACCTCTGGCTCTCGGAAACCTGCATTTTTGGCAAAAGCTCTAAACTCTGTTTCGTTCAACTCGAACCCTCTCTTCTTAATCCTTATAATGGGCCAGAGACTTTGGCCCGATCAATTTGGCAGAGAAATCTAATTCCTTTGAGTTAATGTTTCTCGAAACTCTGACTCATTTTGTGCATTATAATAATCACTAATCCTTTTTGCATTCCAGCAGATCGACTAGCAGCAGAGAAATGATTTATCTGGTGTGTTGAGTTGGACAACCAACGGAATTTTGATGCTAGGCCGGATAAACGTAACCCAGGCAGGAGACTGAGCTGTGGCACTCAAACTGGCACCTACACTAAAGCTCGGCGTCAATACGATGCATCGCAGGAGCGAGCCGGCCGAGAGCCCTTGGCGACCTAAAATCGATGAACTGGTGCAAATGGTGGAGCAAATAGATCGGTGTGATTTTGATAGCCTATGGGTTGGGGACCATATTTCAATGCCGATCCCGTTTCTCGATCCTCTCCAACAAATTGCGCAAGCAGCAGTTGTAAGTCGGCGCCTTACATTTGGAGTCGGAGTATACCTCCTGCCACTTAGAAACTTTGCTCCAGTTGCAAAGCAAGTCTCCACATTAGACTTGATGACTGAGGGTCGGCTTATTTTTGGTGTTGGGGTCGGCGGAGAATTTCCCAAAGAATATGAAGCATCCGGAATTCCGCGTGAGGAACGTGGAGCAAGGCTCTCGGACGGAATACGCGTATTAAAAAAATTTTGGTCGGGGGAAGCAGTCAGTCATGAAAGCCCCTTTTTGAAGTTTGAAAGTGTTGCGATGCGGCCTGCCCCTTGGCAACTAGGAGGACCACCGGTCTGGTGCGGGGGAAGATCTAAACCTGCCCTCAGACGTGCCGCCAGAATTGGAGATGGATGGCACTCGTACGCTATTACATCAGACATGTATCGGGAGGGGCTCGCACTCATTACAGAAACTGCTGAGGAAGCTGGCAGGTCCTTTTCCGCTTTTGGGACCGGGCATCTTCTATTCGCTCGAGTATCCGACGACTATGAAAGTGCTCTCAATGAAGCTGCGGACCATCTTTCCACACGTTACAATATGAACATGAAGCCCGCTGCCGAGAGATATGGTGCCATCGGCACTCCTCAAGATGTGGCAGCCACAATTCGTAAATTTTATGAGGCAGGGGTGCGACACATCACGCTAGACATTGCCGGTGTTTATGAACGGCGGGGAGAGCAGCTAGAACGGTTCTCCTCAGAGGTGATGCCCCTCCTCAAAGATTTAAGGCAATAACCAAACCGAACCCTTCAAATCTATTAAACTTCGCCCGCTGATTTTGGCTAAATCGGCTAGTCTATAGTCATTGCCACGTCGCCCTCTTTGACTGCATCGCCCTCTGCAATCTCAAGGTTCTTAACAACTCCAGGATGTGGGGCTTCGTATGGCACCTCCATCTTCATTACTTCCATTATGAAGAGCATTTGCCCTTCTTCTACCGTGTCACCTTCAGCAACTAGCAGCTTCCAAACATTGCCGTCAGTTTCTAGTTCAACTTCAGTCGCCATTTGATCAATCTTTCCTATGGTCTTGAGAGTAGGTTTCGCTAATCAAGCTGAGTTGGCAATAGTAATTCAATGCACTGCACCGAGAGCGAGTAAGCTGTCAGCCCTTTATAATTTTGTCAGATCCACTGATGCGAAGTGATGTCGGGTCAAATATCCTACTTATACCTCAAAAAAATTTTTAAAGGTCTTCACCCTCCACCTGATGCACTTCTACAACATAGCCGGCTGGATCGTAAAAGAAGATCTGACGCCAACCAGACATCGCCCAGTCACCAAAGTCAGAATAAGAAATCCCTTTTTCTTTAAGGCGGGCAATAAAAGCATCCATATCATCCGTCCTAAAAGCAATATGGCCGCGCTCTACTGGGTTCACTGCCTGGCCAGTTCGGAAGCCAATTTGTAGATCCTTCTCAGCAAGATGCATTTGGATATTTCCATCAGTCATAAAGGATACGGCTCCTGGGTATCCCTCATCTAACTTCCGCTTTTCTGACATCCCAGGTTCATCCTTCAGGTCCAGGATATCTCTGTAGAACGCGTCCAATTCAGGAACAGATGTGTGAACGAGATTGATGTGGTGAAGTTTAAGTTTCATGAAAAACGTCCTGAATGCCGAGAGTGTTGATAGGGAATAACCATAAGGCAATTAGATGTGAAAAACAGCGTCGCAAAATTAATTATTCTCTGTCGAATTGAACTACGAACAACTTTTATTTGAAAAGTCTTTAAAAATTAAAACCGTCGCCCTCTACCCCTTGACGCCTTCTTTCGGGCTCCTGCAGCTCCCGTCGCGTTATCCATTGCAGCCTCGATGCCCTTTGGCTTTGAGTTGGGAAGGCGCCTCTTTTTCGGATCAATTACGGTGCCAATAGCGGCCCTGCTTCGCAAGCTTTCCTTATCTCCACCCTCAAGGCCAAGGTCCAAAGCTTGTAAACGTTTAATTTCGTCTCGCAGGCGCGCAGCGACCTCAAACTCAAGATCTGCAGCAGCATCTCGCATTTGTTTTTCTAAATCTGAAATAGTTGCTTGTAGATTATGACCCGTAAGGGGACCTTCATCTTGCAAACCTGTTGAAACAGTAAGGCTATCCCGGGCGTAAACGGTTTTTAGAATGTCCGCTATATCCTTTTTGACGGATTCTGGAGTGATCCCGTTTTCTGCGTTGTAGGCTAATTGGCGCTCACGTCGTCGCTCCGTCTCCCCAAGGGCTCTATTCATACTCTCGGTCGTCTTGTCCGCGTAAAGAATTACACGACCTTCTATGTTACGCGCTGCTCGTCCAATAGTCTGTATCAGTGATGTGGTAGATCGAAGATAGCCTTCTTTGTCCGCATCTAATATTGCCACCAAAGCACATTCTGGTATGTCCAGGCCTTCGCGCAACAAGTTAATACCTATTAAAACGTCGAAAGCCCCGAGACGCAGATCGCGAATAATCTCAATACGCTCAAGGGTCTGCACGTCTGAGTGCATGTATCGAACACGTAACCCTGCTTCATGCATATACTCAGTAAGATCTTCCGCCATACGCTTTGTAAGGGTGGTAACAAGTACTCTTTCACCCTTAGCGGCAGCCTGGCGACACTCATCAATTAGGTCATCGACTTGTCTGTCAGTCGGTCGAATAATTGTGGGAGGATCAACTAATCCGGTAGGCCGAACCACCTGCTCGGTGACGACCCCCTGTGCTTTTTCTAATTCCCACGGTCCAGGAGTAGCAGAGACATAGACAGACTGCGGTCGCATTGTCTCCCATTCCTCAAATTTTAGCGGTCGATTATCAACGCACGAAGGAAGCCGAAAGCCAAAATCTGCTAGCGTTGACTTACGAGCAAAATCGCCTTTGTACATTCCGCCCACTTGAGGAACGGTCACGTGACTTTCGTCTACAAATAGCAGTGCGTCTTCTGGAAGGTACTCGAAAAGTGTGGGTGGTGGAGCGCCCGCTGGACGACCAGTGAGGTAGCGGGAATAGTTCTCGATTCCCGCACAGGAGCCCGTGGCAGCCATCATTTCTATATCGAAATTAGTGCGCTGCTCTAATCGCTGCGCCTCTAAAAGCTTACCTTGACGACCAAGTTCACTCAACCTCTCAGTCAACTCCTTCCTAATTCCTTTAATTGCCTGATCTAGGGTAGGCTTTGGAGTCACGTAGTGACTATTCGGATAAACTCGAACCCTCTCAAATTCGCCAGTTCTCTGGCCGGTAAGAGGGTCAAACTCACTTATTGTCTCAAGTTCATCGCCAAAAAAACTAAAGCGCCAAGCTCTGTCCTCCTGGTGTGCAGGAAAAAGCTCGACTGTATCCCCCCTGGCACGAAAAGCTCCTCGGAAAAATGCAGCATCGTTCCGTCGATACTGTAACTCAACGAACTTCCTCAATAAGTCCTGTCGATCGAAACGCTGACCGACCTTTATATCGACCGCCATTCCAGAATAAGTCTCAACTGCTCCGATACCGTAGATACAAGAAACAGAGGCAACAATGACCGTATCACGCCGCTCCAAAAGCGCGCGGGTTGCGGCATGACGCATGCGATCGATTTCCTCATTAATTGAGGCTTCCTTTTCCACATAGGTATCAGTCCGTGGGACATATGCTTCGGGTTGATAGTAGTCATAGTAGGAGACAAAATATTCGACCGCGTTGTCAGGAAAGAAACTCCGCATCTCTGCATAAAGTTGAGCAGCTAGTGTCTTATTTGGAGCGAGGACCAGTGATGGCCGTTGCAGCTCCTGGATTACATGCGCGACGGTGAAAGTCTTACCAGAGCCAGTTACCCCTAAAAGTACTTGGTCTCGCTCTCCTTGATTTAGTCCAGCTGTAAGTTCCCTAATGGCGTTAGGCTGATCGCCTGCAGGATCAAAATTAGAAGCGAGCTTAAAAGGTCGCGCATCCATGGCTTCGAGCGGTGGTCGCTCAAAGCGTGAAAGATCATAGATGGTTGGGTCTGCAGAAATTTGTGCCATAAGCCTAAAATTAGCGTGATGATGCCTAAGGTCCAATCCATTCAACTGTGGATTGATCAAGTAACAAAAAACGTTTCCTAAATTTTCCAGAAATACTGTCAGTCCCTAAAGTGCATGTAATCAGACAAAAAAACTATTGCTGCGTTTCTAGCGATCAAAAAAAATTAAAACCGATTGCGCCAAATCAGGATGTTGTAAGATTACTTTGAATATTAATTGGGGCTCATGAAATGAATCCGAAGATCCGTAAGCTGATCGTTACGGTTGAAGAAACTATCGAGGAAGGTGGTCGCGAAGTTCGACCTCCAACACGCAAAGCAGTCGCTATTGCGGTAATCAAAAATCCGTTTGCAGGACGCTACGAGGAGGACTTGGAACCTCTAATTGCAATCGGTGAGACATTAGGTGGGTTGTTGGGCGAAAAGTGCGTGACAGCACTTGGCATCCAGCCTGAGCAAGTGGAAAGCTACGGGAAAGGTGCGATAGTAGGTAGCGCAGGAGAATTAGAACACGCCGGCGCAATTCTACATCCGCGCCTTGGAGCACCTTTGCGTAAGGCTGTCAAAAATGGGGCCGCTCTGATCCCTTCAGCTAAAAAACGCGGCGGTGTAGGAGCAACTCTGGATGTGCCACTAGGCCATAAAGATGAGGCATGGGCCCGCAGCCATTTCGATGCTGTTGAAGCGCGCGTCGCTGATGCACCGGCAGCTGATGAAATTGTTGTGGTTGTCGCGGTAACCGACTCTGGCCGCCCAATTCCCCGCATCGGCGGAAGCAAACCAAAATCTGCAGCTCCAAAATGATCTGATAAAAATGTCACCAGATACTTGCTGATAAAATGCAATGGGTCGAACATCGGTGAACTAAAAAACTTCGTCGGTGCGCCAAACGGCCAATGCCTATCTTGAGAACTCTGAAAACCCTTCCAACCAGCGCACAAGGTATTATCCTTATGTTGGTTGGGGTTGGTATTATTACTATCAATGACGCCTTGATGAAGCTGGCGAATGAAGACCTTCCATTAGGCGAAATACTTGCTCTCAGAGCCGCTTTCGTGTGGCTGCCGATAATCATCTTAGCTTGGCAAAATGGTGGGAGCAGAGCCCTTAAAGTTTTTGATTGGGGTCGTCAGCTCAGCCGTGGTTGTTTGCTAATATTTTCTAGCTGGTGCTTTTTTCTTGGCCTTCAGTCGTTACCTCTTGCCCAGGCTATTGCCATATCGTCCGTTGGGCCTCTTTTTCTCACAATGCTGGCCGCACCATTTCTCGGTGAAAAGGTCGGCTGGCGGCGTTGGGCGGCTGTGTTTGTTGGCTTTATCGGCGCAATGATCATCATACAACCAGGCGGCGATAACTTTATTTGGGCGGCTCTCTTTCCTCTCGGTGCCGCTTTAGCCGGAGCTGGCCGGGATATTTTGCAACGTCAAATGAGCTTAGAGCGGGAAAGTACTGTTGCTATTCTCGCTGTATCCACAACCTGCGTTGGGATCTCTGGCCTTGTGACAGTACCCTTTGCTTGGAAAACACCGAGCTTGGAAGCCCTCTGTCTAATTTCAGTAGCAGCGATGCTGCTGGGTTTTGCCCACTACCTCATGATGGAAGCTCTACGACTTACTGAGGCCGCATCAATCGCACCCTTGCGCTACACTAATTTTTTGTGGGCAACACTTTGGGGCCTCTTGATATGGGACGTCTTGCCAGCAAAAACGACCTGGATTGGAATCTCTGTGATTGCGGCTTCCGGCATATACATTTTGCATAGAGAAACAGTGAGAATGAGGGAAAAAAATGCCCCCTAATGACAAAAGACAAACCTTCTATGAAGATATTCGCACGCGGAATTTGACCCCACTTTGGGAGGTTATGCGCGGCCTCATTACGCCCTCACCTCAAAGTAAATGCACGTCAGCCATATGGCACTACAGTGATGTGCGCGGCGATGTTCTAGCCTCTGGAGAACTTATTTCCGCGAAGGAAGCCGAGCGCCGGGTTCTGATCTTAGAAAACCCCGGAATGCCGGGACAAAGCAGAATCACAACCTCTCTCTATGCTGGCTTGCAATTGATCTTGCCTGGAGAGATTGCGCCAGCCCACCGGCACACGCAGTCAGCTCTTCGTTTCGTGATGGAGGGTGAAGGTGCCTACACAGCAGTGGATGGCGAGCGCACAACAATGCATGAAGGTGACTTTGTCATCACGCCAAGCTGGACCTGGCATGACCACGGAAACGAGTCGGATAGACCAATGATCTGGCTAGATGGTCTCGATATTCCTGTATTACAGTTCCTTGATGCAAGCTTTGTTGAGCATTGGGGCGAAGATGAACAACCGATCCAACGCCAAGAGGGGGACAGCTTTCATCGCTTTGGCCAAGGGCTCCTTCCTGTTGATCACTCCCGTCGGAGCCACACGAGCCCAATTTTCAATTATCCTTATAATCGCACACGTGACGCTTTGGACCATCTAGCACGCACTGAAGCTTGGGATCCCTGTCACGGCGTAAAGCTCCGGTATGTGAACCCGGAGACCGGCGGTCATGCGATGAACACGATCGCCGCATTCATGCAATTATTACCCAAAAACTTTAAAAGCGATCCGTACCGGTCAACTGATGCTTCTGTGTATTGCGTTGTTGAAGGCAACGGACGCAGCTCAATAAACGACGTAGCAATCGAATGGGGGCCTAGAGATATCTTCGTCGTACCATCTTGGGCTTCTATATCTCATATAACTAAAGAAGAAGCCGTCTTGTTCAGCTTTTCTGACAGATCAATGCAGCAAGCATTGGGTTTGTGGAGAGAGGACAGAAAACCAGATAGCAATTGATGGAACTGTCAAACAAACCTGACCTGCCGAGGACTAAATTCTGTCCTGAGCCAATCAAAATGATTTCAGCGTCACTGAACAATGCACCGGAGCACGCGTATATCATAAACTGGATGCTCAAGGGGCGAGATTGCAGGGCTGGAAGCGAACATCCAGCCTCGAAAAAGTGTCGTCCCGGATTTGGTCTTATCATCAATAATTTCGAGGAAAGCCGCCGCCTCTGGTGGTTCTTCTGGCGGTCGATTATGGCAACCAGTGACTTTGATGATAAGCCCACCAAAATGGGTTTCATTGCCATTCAGTATGCTCAGCTCAGAAACGCGGGCAGTAATTTTATCCAATCCCTGAATTACAGCGCCTGGCATCGAAATATATTCTGCCAAGGACGGTGAGACCCACATAGTGCACGCAGCGGTCAACACCAGTTTCCGCCAGCTCATTGCTTCTTGTCTTCACCCTGAGCTGCGAAAATAAACTTTCCTATCAACTGCTCCAAGCTAACGGGCGACTGAGTAAATCGGATCTCGTCCCCCTCACTAAGATATTTGCTGGCGCCCCCTGGCGTTAATGCCATGAACCTTCCACCTAACAGGCTTTCGCTAATGATCGCTGCTGAACTGTCCTCCGGTAATTTCACAGCATCGTCGATTTCCATTTCAACTAATGCAAAATAGGTTTCCTGTTCCAGCGATAGTGATTTGATTTGTCCAATACGAATTCCACTCATACGGACCTCTGAGCCTTCTTTAAGACCATCAATGCGGTCAAAGCGAGCTAAAATCTTGTAGCCAGCGACATTACCGATATCTGCTGCCATGTATGAAAACGCAAGAAAGCCAACAGCTGCTGCAATAACAAGAGCTCCAATAGCTGTTTCGAGAGCGTTGCGTCGCATTGTCTGTCTATTCCGGCCGCCAGGCCTCGTAATCCCCCGTCGCGGCCGCGCGCTTTCCACCCATGTAGTCATGGCCAGGGGGACGATAAGCCCCGTCGCTTCCAGTGCGATTAGACTGATGTTCCTTCGCAAATGCGGGAGCCTTAGCCCAGTCACTAGGTAGCGCATCAACCGACTTGTGAAGCCAGGCATGCCACTCAGGCGGGACCGCGGATGCCTCAACAGCCCCTGCAAAAACTACCCAACGCTTATTTTGTGCCTTGTCCTTGTGCCTATAGTAGACATTCCCAAAGACATCCTCACCAACGCGTTCGCCAAAGCGCCAAGTGTAAAAGCGTGTACCTATTGACGTCATCTCTTACCAACTCCCAGGGGAAAACCCGGATAAGGGGGAAATATGGCCGATGGCTGTGTCTCAGTCCAGAGGCACATCACATTGATTAACTTAAAGCTCGAAAGAGATAACGATGACCCCTCAATAATAAGTCAGCGGTTTACAATATTTTGTGGCTGCGCCCCTATCCTTCCCACAATTACATACACAATATGGTGCTTTTATGATTGTAATAAGCAATAGGTTGATTACAATTGTGTTCGTTCGCGAGATATAAACCATATATGGGGGATGTTGCAGGATGCGCATCGAACGTCGATTTACCAAATCTGGGGCTTCACCATACGCTGAAATTCCATTCCGTTCGGCAACCAGTGAAATTCGCAATCCAAACGGCGGCATCGTATTTAGCGCTGCCGACATTGATGTCCCTGAAAAATGGTCTCAGGTCGCAGTCGATGTTCTGGCTCAAAAGTACTTCCGCAAAGCAGGCGTGCCAAAGAGAATGAAGACGGTGGCTGAAAAGGGTGTTCCCGCCTTCTTGCGACGCCGCCAAGCTGACTCCAAGGCAATGTCTCTCTTGCCAGAGGAAGAGCGATCGGGCGGAGAGGATGATGCAAGGCAAGTTTTTGACCGACTTGCTGGAGCATGGACCTACTGGGGCTGGAAAGGAGGCTATTTTGCGTCAGAAGACGACGCAAAAGCATTCTTCGATGAAATGCGTTTTATGCTGGCCAACCAAATGGCAGCACCGAATTCACCCCAGTGGTTCAATACTGGGCTGCATTGGGCCTATGGCATCGATGGACCTTCGCAAGGCCATTATTACGTTGACCCTGATACGGAATTGATGACGGCTTCGCACTCAGCTTATGAGCGTCCTCAGCCTCATGCGTGTTTTATCCAATCAGTCTCAGATGATTTGGTAAACCCGGGCGGCATCATGGACCTTTGGGTTAGGGAAGCGCGGCTCTTTAAATATGGATCAGGCACTGGCGCAAACTTCTCTGCGTTACGTGGAGAAGGCGAAAATCTTTCCGGAGGTGGTAAATCTTCGGGACTAATGAGTTTTCTCAAAATTGGCGATCG
>JAURGE010000181.1 GCA_030833925.1 Alphaproteobacteria bacterium | reverse complement strand
AAATATCCCAACCTTACCAGAGAATTTTTATTTTCAAAAGGTGTCACTCAATTTCAATTAGTGGATAGTCTAGGGGCCACAGAAACATATCCTTTTACTGGTTCTGCAGAAATTATAACCGATATTACTTCTACCGGAGAAACTTTAAAAGCCAATAATTTAAGAATATTAAAAGATGGAGAAATTTTAAAATCCGAAGGCTGTATGATGATTTCTAAAAACACACAAAAAAATAAAGAAATTCAAAAATTAGCTAAATTACTTTCTAAGAATTAATTATTAAAAATAAAATAATTTTTTTAAAGGACTTTTAATTTAAAAAGTCTCCTTGTGTCAAAACGAAGCCAAATAATTATTGATTTTATTGTATTTTTATTCAGCAAATTTTTTATTTTCAAGCATTATTTGGTTCAAAAATTTTTAATGAAATAATATCTCTTCTTAAAATTTTTTTTAATCTTCTAAAATTTTCAAGAGTTAAATTTTTTATTAAGAATTAT
>JAURGE010000180.1 GCA_030833925.1 Alphaproteobacteria bacterium | reverse complement strand
GATAGTTCCTACCCCTGTTGTCACCGCGTCTGGTATCGCCAGCTGCTTGGCATTGCTGGATACGACTGAGGTAATCAAGAACTAAGGATGATCGTGAGGGGGCACGGAGTGCCTCGCGCTTAAGGCAGTGATGAAGTGTGCAATTTTCGTTTTGATGGCGTGGTTGCAGGCGGTCTCTTCACACGGCAGGGTTCACAGGTTCGAACCCTGTACCACCCAAGCAGCGAGAGGAAACCCTCACGATGCATTTATCAACCACTTGACGGAGGCAATTATGCGACTACTAGGTAAAACGGCTTTGATCACCGCAGCTGGGCAAGGAATTGGTCGGGCATGCGCATTGGCCATGGCCGAGCAAGGCGCCACAGTGTGGGCAACTGATGTCAACCCGGATGCATTGGCAACGTTGAAAGAGGTGCGCAATATTCAAACCGCCGTACTGGATGTGCTGGATAAAAAAGCCATTCATAAATTGTTGGCACAACTGCCGCCGCTTGATATTT
>JAURGE010000179.1 GCA_030833925.1 Alphaproteobacteria bacterium | reverse complement strand
CTACTCTGCTCCAGGCGTAACCATGGTTAACCATGGATGAGATGTTGTTATCCTTATCGCCTACGTGGTGGAACTCAAGGACACGGTGATCATCCAACCCACACTGCTTGCACTGCAAAGTCTTCTTGTACTCCAGAAGCTTCTGTCGATTCTTGTCGATACGTTTTTTGGCATCAGTCCAAGCCACGTATAGTTTTTTGTCATACGTAAATATAATTTATCAGGATTCTTGATAAACGTGGTTTATTGAGATTCTCGATAATCGGAGATGCAGGATTTGAACCTGCGGCCCTCTGCTCCCAAAGCAGATGCGCTACCAAACTGCGCTAATCCCCGAATAGATGGAGCAAGTGTGATACACCTCAAGGATGTAACAGTGACTTGCCCTCTATCTGCCCGATCAAAAGAGAGCGGGAACGGATTTATTCTACATCTTTTTCGTTGGGTGTCTTCCAGAAATAGTCATCACATTCCCCAAGACGACCCCATTTGGGGGCGTGTTCTA
>JAURGE010000178.1 GCA_030833925.1 Alphaproteobacteria bacterium | reverse complement strand
GATTGCGGCAATCGCATCCCGCACGGTCTTTTCGCGAAAGACCCCCGCCTGGGACATCGAAACGATGTCCAGCGATTTCACACTGGCCGGCGGAAAGTAGTCCTCGAGGTCAAAAACGACTAATTGGTCGTTCTCTGCAACGCGATTGCGAATTTCTCCTTCCATGGCTTAAAGTTAGGCAATGCCGTAGGTGCGGTATCCGTACTGAACGCCTTCGTTTCCAATGTGCTGGAGCACAGCACCTGCTGGGCTCGACACCGGGGTCGTTAGGGCGCGCTGATGCAACTTCTCGTAGGTCGCAAAGTCAATTTGCGTGCGGCGTTCCAAATGGTCGAAGGGGCGCACGCCTTCAAGATGTTCCAAGTAGTTTGGTTGGACTATGCCCGAAAAAACTTTGGACTTGGATCCCGAACCGTAGGAGAGGAAGCCTATGCGGCGCCCTGTGATATCGATGTTTTGAATTCGGGCGTCGACCAAGGTGCTCAAGAGCGCCATAAAAATGGATC
>JAURGE010000017.1 GCA_030833925.1 Alphaproteobacteria bacterium | reverse complement strand
CGTTACCCCTCCAACTAGCTAATCGGACGCAGGTTCCTCTTAGAGCACATAAAGCTTTCCCCGTTACCGGGCGTATGCGGTATTAGCAGCCGTTTCCAGCTGTTGTTCCCCACTCCAAGGCAGATACCTACGCGTTACTCACCCGTCCGCCACTATCCCGAAGGATCGTTCGACTTGCATGTGTTAGGCATGCCGCCAGCGTTCGTTCTGAGCCAGGATCAAACTCTTAGGTTCACGCCAAACTGCCCCCAAGCCCTAGCCAAAGCCAAAGCCCAAGAAACAACCCAGCATGACGAAAGATCCTCACATCATTACTAAAAATTGCCAGCCGCTAGCTCAAAGCCAACGACCGACATCATCAGACGCCAGCTAAAAGCTAACGTCTAACGCGCTGTCTCATAAATAGAGAAAACATGTAACGACATTTAGACCAATCTACCTCAACCACTCCAAGCCGAAGCCCAAAGCAGTCAACGCAAACCGACCAAAACGCCGACCACGTCTCCTCTCTCTCAATATTCATATGTCCAAGAGCAATACGCGGGCCGCAAAACAAAGCCGCCATCAGGCGACCCGCGCTGCGACCCGCGGAAAGTTCTGTATAGCTCTAAATCCTAGATTGATGCAAGCGAAAGTTTCGGCCGCGCAGGATTTTTTGCTCTTCGCATCTGTCAACCTGAACCCATTGGGCGCCGATTACTGATCACATTGCTGTAATACCACCATCAATCGTTACATTTTTGCCTGTTATGTATGTGGAACCAGGGCTCATCAAGAAACAGCAAGTTGGCGCAACATCTTCAGGTTCAGCGTACCGTCCTAGCGGAATTCGTGCCATGGTTTGAGCGGCAAACTTTGGCCCCCGAATAACTTCAGTCATTGGCGTTGAAACCGTCCCGAATGCAACTGAATTGACGTTGATCCCGTAGCGAGCCCACTCTTTTGCTGCACTCATGGTGATACCAAGTACCCCAGCTTTCGCTGCACCATAATTAATCTGGCCAATTGTTCCCGCAGTGCCGGCTATCGAAGAAACATTAACAATTTGTCCATTACAAATTTCGTCAGCATCTGCCGACTCGGCCCTTTCCTTCATGTGCATGCCAACCGCCTGAAGCGTCAGGTACACGCCTGTCAAATTGACATTGATAACCTCATCCCAAGTTTCACGGGCCATCTTGTGGATCATAGCCGCTCTAACAATCCCAGCATTATTGAAAAGACCATCACAGCCGCCCCACTCATCGGTCATGCGAGAGATAACGCCTTCAGTCATAGATTGATCTGTGACTGAACCTGCTTCTGTTATGCAAGCGTCTCCTAATTCTGCTTTCAAACTGGCCAACCCGTCTCCGTTAAGATCGACAGCGGCAACCTTCCCCCCCATAGCGACTGCTAGCCTGGCAACGCCACGGCCAATTCCCTGGGCTGCTCCAGTCACCATAATTCGGCGCCCCTCAAGGCTGTATGGATTTTTCATGAAAGACTTCCTTCTCTGAGTTTAAATTTTCTTCAAATCAAATTGCGGTGCACTCAAGCTGTCAACGCTAGCATCTCCTGAACTTTCCTTGATAGGAACATCAAATGTCTGCACACACTAATTTCGAACCGAGGCAAAACGCTGAACCAACGTTAAACTTTTTAGATAAAATCTTGCGAAAAAATTTGAAACTAACGAGCCAGCGAACGACTAATAAGCAAACCTAAAATGCCCCCTAGGAAAACTGCAGCGGCAGCTGCAACACCTATTTGGGTCAAAACCTCGTTCATCCAGTGAAGCACGGAAAGAATCCAACTTCTGACACCTAGAAGCTCGCCTTGGATCACCTGGATCAACGTCTCGCCCAGAGAATATGCGAGCGCAAAAATGAATAAAGCTGCTACCCCTGCGGCAGCACCTGCAAACATTCCAGAGGGCCTGATCAAGGCTCCAAGAAAGAAACCAACGGCTCCAGACAGAGGCAAAACCTCTCTCCAAAGTCGGAAACTTTCTGGCGCGACCGTAAGAACATGAACTGCGCCAGCAATCACCCCTGCTACAGCAAATGCTGCACCATACCAGCCCCGGCCTATCTTCCTTCGCTTCGACATCTATCTAATCACGCTGGAATGGCTGAGCGAACTTTTGGAAATACTTCCTCAGCCATGAGGTGAAAAGTTTCCAGCGTCTGGCTTTGCGGCATGCCAACGCCCTGCACACTCATGATGATGTGGTTCACGCCAAGTTCCTGATGGTAACGGAGCATCTCCTCTGCAACCTCATCCGGATCACCAACAATGAAACGATCGCGAGCGAGTTCGTCATAGTCCATGGAGATATCTTGATCTCCCTTCGCCATAGCACGATCTTGGCCCCACTCCTTATAAAGGTCATACATTGCTTTAATAAAAGGTGCTGCGACGTTGACTGCTTCTTCGTGTGTCCTTCCACAAAAAACTTCACGGCGAATTGGAAGTTCCTTTGGAAATGGCTTTCCTAAACGATCCAACTCCGCTCTGTAGATATCCATTTGACGCCGCAGGGTCTCAAACTTTTGATGTGGATTGAGATACCAGCAATCAGCAAGACGAGCCGCACGCTTCACAGCGTTATCGACATTAGCGCCCATCCAAATCGGAGGTCTTGGACTTTGGACTAACGGCACAGAAATACGAGCTCCCGCTAACTCAAAATGGGAGCCAGTCATATGAACAGCTTCCCCCGTCCAAAGCTTCTTGATCGCCTCTAAATTTTCCTCAAAGCGCTGAACCCCCTCACCTTTTTTTACGCCGAACCCCCTATACTCGACATCCCTATAGCCAAGGGCACAGCCAAAAATCATCTTTCCGCCAGACATCAAATCCATCGTGGCAAAATAGTCGGCTACTTCAAGCGGATTGTGCAGTGAAAGCAGCACAATGCCAGCATTGAGACGCAAACTCGGCGCTTCCGCCATAACACGAGACAGGTAAGGGACCTGCATCATCTCCCGGTGCGGGTATGTCGAAAAATGTGATCCCTTAGTGATGCTATCATAGCCTAGCTGTTCAAGAAGACGCGCCTGTTCCATCAACTCTTCAAAACGCGCCCGCATATCCTCATCCCAAGGAAAAACTCCGCGCTGCATGACGCCAAATTGCATTGTCTGCGATCTACTTGCAGGCTCTGACATTCTCTTTACTCCAACAGCAACTGCTGAACAGTCATCTTGCGGCTTTCTAGCAACCTTAACTTGGGATAGCGGCAAGGTTTTTAGCTTGAAAGAAAATAGACCACGAACAGCTCACGACAGATACAGAGTAATTTGATCTCAAGACTTAGAATTTTTGCTAGACACCTAGCAGCTCTCCATCAGGCTTTAACAAGGTTTGATGGAAACATATTTTTCCGAGCATCTTCGTCCATTTCGACCTTGAAAGAGTGGGCATCTACCAAAGCCTGAACCCGAAGCGCCGCAGGGCGTGCAGAAATTTCATCTATCAGCCGTTTCAAGTTGGGCATTGCATCTCGTGTCGCCTCGTCGACTACATAGGCTAATCTTGTTGCCCAACCCCAAACAGCCATATCGACGATTGAGTACTTCTCACCAAGCACGTAAGGCCTACTTTCAAGGCGCTTGTCTATTATCCCGTAATGCCGCTTTGCCTCAAAACGATAGCGATTAATCGCATATTCCAGCTTTTCAGGAGCATGATGCTGAAAATGAACAGATTGGCCTGAATATGGACCGATGCCCGTGGCAACAAACATGAGCCACGACAACATTTCACCTCGTTCGGGACCAAAACCTGCTGGAATAAACTGACCAGTTTTTTCGGCTAAATAAAGCAAAATGGCATTGCTATCGAAGATCGTAACATCACCATCGACAAGACTAGGTGCCTTAGCATTAGGATTAATTGCTAGATACTCTGGCTTATGCTGGTCTCCCAACCGTCCATCTATGGGGATTGCCTCATACTTAACACCTGCTTCCTCAAGGAGTAGTGCAACCTTCATAGGATTGGGGCCAGTGTTATAGTAAAACTTAACCATCTTTCTGTTATTCCTCAGTTTTTCTCAATTATTTTTGCCAATTCATCAGGCTTGCTTAACATCGGATAATGATCTGTTTCGAGGACATGCCAACGGGCACTAAGGGCGTCGGCCGCTCGGCGAATATGTGCTTCGCCAGGATTTTCAGCCTTTGTACAATAAAGAACATCGGCATCCCATTTTTGATTCCAAAAATTCTTTAGCTTGACTGGTTCATAGAAACAGGCGCGAGGATGCAGAGTACAGCGATCGGCCGCCCAATTCCGGGTCTCTTCCGGCAAATCCTTAAAAAGGCGCCCTACTAAATCATCTCTGTCAGGGCCAAGTCCGAGTTCGTTCTCAACTTTAGATGGACGCTTCACAATATCTCGGATCTTCTCGCCATCCATTAAGGCAAGTGCATCAGCAAAGACTACACGAGCAATTCGGTCTCTCGCTCGTTCCGCAGCAGCAGCCATGACCATACCGCCAGAAGATGTGCCTGCAAGAACGACATCCCTCAAATCTTCGTAGAACAATAATTCAGCAATCTCGGCACCATGTGTTTCGGTTGTGATTCCTGGCCTAAGAGCGTGGGCGCGCTCACCGCAGCCATCCAAAGTTGGGGTGAGCACAGTATGACCTCGTCCACGAAGTTTAGCTGCCACGTCCCGCCAGATCCAACCACCCTGATAAGCCCCGTGTATGAGTACTATGTTTGCCATTTCTTATACTCCTCACCAAATTCTTTGCATCGTGAGCGATTTATAAGGTCGTGAGAAGAGCGCGACCGAATCTCTTCGACAATGTTACGCTCTTCCACTTCCGAAAGGTTTTGGATTTTTCATATGCTCTTCGACACTCTCCTCCCAACGACACTCGTGGGCAGCTACCCCCAACCCAATTGGCTTGTCGATAAGAATATTTTGCTGGGGAGTGGACCTCCACGCGTTCGAATGAAGGAAGTTTGGCGACCTTCTGAAGAGGTGCTTAAGGAAGCCCAGGATGATGCGGCGCTATCAGTGCTGCACGATCTTGAGCGCGCGGGTTTAACTGTTGTTGGAGACGGTGAAGTAAGGCGGGAAAGCTACTTCAATCACTTTGCCAACGCTTTAGAAGGGATAGATATAGATAACCCTGGCGTTGTACCTGGGCGAACAGGCAAGCCCACCACTGTTCCGCGCGTTGTCGGAAAAATCACAAGAACTAAGCCAGTTCAAGTAGAGGAAGTTTCCTTCGCTCGAGCCCACACTTGCCTACCAGTTAAGGTAACCATCCCGGGCCCCTTCACCATGGCAAAAATGGCGCTGGATGAATATTATCGGGATCAAGAAAGCCTGATTATGGCCTATGCAGAAGCGCTAAGGGACGAAATTAAGGATCTGAAGCTTGCGGGTGCCGATGTAATTCAGATTGATGATCCTCATCTCCAAGCCCACCCCGAAGAGGCACGTCGTTTTGGAGTTTCTGCAATCAACCATGTTTTGGAAGATGTCGAGGGCCCGACCATCGTCCACATGTGCTTCGGATATGCATATGTCGTAAAAGAAAAACCAGACGGATATTCCTTTCTCTCCGAATTAGATGCTTGCTCGGCAACTGCAATATCGATTGAAGCAGCTCAACCTAAACTTAATCCTGAAATCTTGGCACGCCTGCCATCAAAGATGATCATGTACGGTGTACTCGACCTTGGCAGCGGGCTGATTGAAACAGCGGATATCGTTGCAGCTCGACTTCGAGGGGCACTAAAGCATATTCCAGCCAATCGACTTATCGCAGCACCAGACTGCGGGATGAAATACCTCTCGCGCGAGACAGCCTTTCAAAAACTTAAGGCCCTTACCGGTGGTGCAGAGATTGTTCGCAAAGAACTTAATGGTAGCTGAACCTAAAAGATTTTCATTGGTTTTACGCCAATGACCGAAAAATTATTTACTCTTGGTTAGAAGGGGCTTGGCGGATCAAGCTAAGCGAGCCTAAGCTTCTCCATCCATAGGAGAAACTACCACTATGCAAGTCGGATTTATTGGCCTTGGAACTATGGGGGCTAGCTTCGCAAGCAACCTGCAAAGTAAGGGCGGACACAAGATCATTGTTCATGACATTTCGCAGCAGGCCGCCAAAACGCATTTGGATGCCGGCGCAACCTGGGCGGAAACACCAAAAGCCCTAGGAGCTCAATGTGATGTTGTTCTGACCTCACTACCAGGTCCACCCGAAGTCCGGACCGTTGCCACAGATGAGCACACTGGCTTACTGGCTGGTATGAAACCTGGGTCGGTATTTTTTGACCTCTCGACGAACTCGCCTACTGTGGTTCGAGAAATTCATGCCAAGTTTGCCGAAAAGGGCGTCCATATGTTGGACGCGCCAGTTTCGGGTGGCCCAAAAGGAGCAAAATCTGGCCGATGCGCGATTTGGGTTGGCGGCGATAAGGATGTGTTTGAAGCAAACCGTGGTCCCCTAGATACGATGGGCGATGCGGTTCGATACATTGGCCCAATTGGTGCTGGATCTATCGCTAAATTGGTTCATAACTCCGCAGGCTATGCAATTCAGTGCGCGATTGGTGAGATTTTCTCTGCTGGCGTCAAAGCAGGCGTTGATCCACTCTCGCTTTTTGAGGCAATCCGAATGGGTGCACGAGGCCGAACGCGGACCTTTGACAGTCTTGCCGACCACTATTTAATCAATGACTATGACCCGCCGGATTTTGCATTAAAGCTAGCCCATAAGGACGTAAGCTTGGCGGCTGAAATGGCACGGGATGCCGGAGTTCCAGCCCGCATTATTGAGTTGACCCGAGCAGAAATGACGGAGGCACTTAACCGTGACTGGGGTCATCGTGACAGTCGTTCTTTCATGCTACTGCAACAGGAGCGTGCAGGAATTCTAATTGACGTTGATAAAGAAAAAGTTGAAGCCGCCTTGAAGGCTGACTGACACAAAGGAAACTGCCGACATGTCCGCTGTTATCTTGGGAACAGGCGATTATCGCTATCGAGTACTGGACGGATGGGGCGAGCTCCCAGACGGCTGGGAACTGATGGACGTGGCGGCAGTTGCTGTCGATCACAAAGACAGGGTTTACGTATTCAATCGATCAGAACACCCAATGATAATTTTTGACCGTGATGGCAAGTTTTTGAAGTCTTGGGGAGAGGGTTTATTTACCCGAGCGCATGGCTTGCATATCGGTCCGGATGAAATGCTTTATTGCACGGACGATGGTGACCATACTGTTCGCAAGTGCACTCTCGACGGCGAAGTCGTCTTAGAAATTGGGATTCCTGGTAAACCAGCTCCATTTATGTCAGGTGAGCCTTTCCATCGCTGCACACATACTGCGTTAGCACGTGATGGACATATTTTTGTCTCCGATGGTTATGGGAACGCCCACGTCCATAAATACGATCCTAACGGAAAGCGGGTTCTAACCTGGGGTGAGCCTGGCACTGGGCCAGGTCAATTTAACCTTGTTCACAATATAGTTTCTGATGACGATGGGTTCGTCTACGTAGCGGATAGAGAGAACCATCGCGTCCAGGTTTTCAATGAGAATGGAAAATACGAAGGCCAATGGAATAACCTCCACAGACCCTGTGGTTTATTCATGCCTCGAGGGAAATGCCCACACTGCTTCATTGGGGAACTAGGGCCGGGAATGCCTGTTAATAGAGCTTACAAGAACCTTGGGCCGCGCCTGTCGATTGTAGATAATCAGGGAAATTTGCTTTCACGCCTTGGCGGTCAGGACGGGCCAGGACTTGAGATAGGGAAATTCATGGCTCCGCACGGTTTAGCGGTTGATAGCCGAGGAGACATTTACGTTGGCGAAGTTTCCTACACCAATTGGCCCTCAAGCTTTGGGGACGAGCCAATGCCTAGACCGTTGCGGTCATTGCAAAAATTAGAGCGGATACAGGACTGATAAATTTCAGATATTAGATTTTTACGCCGAAATAGTCTGACCTCCCTCTTCAAAATACCTTGAGGACAGATAAATGCTTATCGAATCACCAATCTGGCCAGCACAGCTTGATCACTTCAAAATCAACGCGCCGGATCCGGCATTGATTGTCAATTTTTACTGTAAAGCAATCGGATACGACGCTTACCCTCTCGATAGCGGCAACATTCTTTTGCAAGGTCAACAACGCCGCGTAGTGATTGGAAAGGGGCATGCTCACAGTCGACCATACCATGGCTTTCGACTGCAGGACCGACGACAATTGGAAGAGGTTAGGGCATTCGTTAAGGCACAGGGCATCAATTCGATAGAAAACCCCTCGCCCTTATTTAACGATGATGCTGTCGCAGTAGTTGATCCGGATGGGTGGGTGAGTGTCTTCGGGCTCAACCGGTTAGATCTACCTTCCCCGAAAGCCTCAAATAATTCTCCTCCTATGTCTATGGCAGCGCGGCTCCAACACATTGTTGTCGCAACCAATAATTTGGATGAAATGATTTCGTTCTACGAGAAAACACTCGCATTTTCTCCATCCGACTATGTCCTTAAGGATGTTAACGATAAAAGTTCAAAACAAGTTGCATTCTGGCGAACAGATGAAGAGCACCACAGTTTTGCTGCCTTCGGGGCCTCTTCAAACCGTCACGATCATCACGCCTATGAAACTACAGGCTGGATGGCCATGCGGGATTGGGCAGACCATTTTGGCAATTTAAATATACCAATCTGGTGGGGTCCTGGGCGACATGGTGCTGGAAACAATCTCTTTTTCATGATCGAGGATCCTTTGGGAGACAAGATAGAAATTTCCGCTGAGATAGAAAGAATATCCAGAAGCACAGGACCGCGGTGGTGGGATGGCACTGACGGCAAAGCCGTAAATTTATGGGGCGCCGGCTGGGCCCGGGATTAAGGTTTTTAGTTTTAGGCAGGAATGGGATGAACATGGCATTGAACGAAAAAGTCACAGCAATCGATGATTTACCACCGAAGGTGAAAGGCCCCTCTGTATGGCTTGGGTCAGAAATGGCTAAGTCAAACGAATGGAAGGAATTACTAGAGCCCGCCGAAATAGATGAAATCGGTTTTGCGGCACGCACCGCCTTAAGATCATCTGGTGGAAACATTGCTATGATAACTGCAGCCATGTTCCCTCTGCCTAATTTTTCAAAAAGGCTATCAAATATTGAAAGTGATGTGATGCATGGCCGCGGCTTTGCACTTCTGCGAGGCCTACCAGTGGATGAATGGGGAACTGAATTATCAGCGGCTGCATTCTATGGGCTTGGCGCCCATCTAGGATCCGCTAGATCCCAGAATGCTAAAGGGCATATTTTGGGACACGTAAAGGATCTAGGTCGCGATCCTGACGATCCAAACGCCCGAATTTACCAAACCACAGCGCGGCAAACCTTTCATACTGATTCAACCGACATTGTTGGACTGTTATGCCTAAAAACGGCCAAATCCGGCGGTGAATCGATGCTGGTCAGTGCGATGACGATCTACAATCTAATGCGAGATCAAGCACCTGACTTAGCATTGGAGTTGTTTCAACCAAATGCGATTGACCGCCGTGGAGAAATACCAGTCGGCATGAAGGGCTATTATATGTTGCCCCCACTGACGTGGCATGAAGGCAATATCACCATTCACTATCAGCGCCGATACATCGACAGCGCACAGCGTTTCGAAGACGCACCACGCCTCAGCGAAAAGCGGATCCGAGCGTTAGATATGTTTGACCATCTGGCAAACCAGCCAGATCTCAAGCTGGATATGGAATTTCAGCCAGGAGACGTGCAGCTGGTTCATAATCATACGTTGCTACACGACCGTTTAGGGTTTGAAGATTGGCCAGAGCCCTCGGAACGGCGTCATCTCTTGCGTCTCTGGCTTGCTTCCAAAGACGGGAGGTCCCTGCCAGAAGCATTTTCACAGAGGTTTGGTTCTGTCACGATAGGCGATAGAGGTGGGGTTATTACACCAGCAACGGTGAAACTTAATGCGCCCTTGGAAGCCGTGTAGATGGTAAAAACCAATCTGGATGTGGGACGGCTCTCCGAGCGATTTCGTATGATGCTTCGTATCCGAGCATTTGAAGAATTTGCAATTCGAGCAGCAGATGAAAAATTAGTTTTAGGAGCGATTCACCCATCCATCGGTCAAGAAGCGTGCGCAACGGGAATTTGCGCCGCGCTCCGAAAGGACGACTTTTTACTTTCCACTCACAGAGGACACGGCCACACCCTTGCAAAGGGAGCAGATGCCACAGCCATGATGCGCGAGTTGTTCGGTCGTGAAGGTGGTATTTGTGGTGGCAAAGGCGGCTCCATGCATATCGCCGATTTCTCAGTAGGGATGCTGGGTGCAAATGGCGTTGTTGCTGCCAATATCAACATAGCAGCAGGCGCGGCTCATGCTGCAAAGCTTATGGGCCAAGATAAAATTTCCGTCTGTATCTTCGGCGACGGTGCAATAAATCGTGGCCCCTTCTTGGAGGGACTGAATTGGGCAGCAGCCTTTAAGCTTCCGGTATTATTTGTTTGCGAGGATAATGAGTGGGCCTCCACTACACGTTCAAAAGACGTCACCGGTGGCGACAGTCCAGGTAAACGTGCTGAGGCTCTCGGAATAGCCGCCGAGCAGGTAGATGGAAATGACGTTATGGCTGTCGAGGATGCAACTACCAGGTTAGTTGCAGCCATTCGAGCCGGCGGCGGACCACGTCTTCTGCATGCCGTCACTTACCGTCTCCTTGGCCATACAAGCGTAGACAAAGCAGCATATCGGCCTGATGGCGAAGCCGATAAAAAGTGGACTAACTGCCCTATCTCAAGAGCCTCAACTCTTTTGACAGGTGCTGGCATGAGTCAGACCGAACTAGATAGCTTTCGATCTAATGCATTCGACGAAATGCAAGCTGCTTTTGATGATGCAAAAGCCTCACCCTGGCCCAACACCGTAAATGCCTACGCCGACGTGCAGGACATCGGCGCATTGCAACCTCTGGATACCTAAATTTATGCCGTCAATGACCTACCGAGAGGCTGGAAGATTAGCTGTTCAAGAGGCAATGCGCGCCGACCCAACAGTGTGGTGTGTTGGAGAAGATCTGGGACGTGGCGGTGTATTTGGCCAATACGCCGGCCTAGAAGCTGAATTTGGAACTGATCGGATCTGTTCGGCACCTATATCTGAAGCTGCGATCATGGGAGCTGCTGTGGGTGCAGCGATGGCAGGCACCCGGCCAATTGTAGAGATGCGTTTCGCTGACTTTGCACTATGCGCAATAGACGAATTAGTGAATCAAGCTGCCAAGGCACGATACATGTTTGGTGGCCAATCCAAGGTCCCGATCACTGTGAGAGAGCCCATGGGTATGTGGCGATCTTCAGCAGCTCAACATTCCCAGTCACTTGAGTCCTGGTATACCCACATACCTGGTCTTGTTGTCGTGGCACCTTCAACACCTGCAGATAATTACGGCTTGTTATCTGCAGCAATCGAGGCTGACGATCCCGTTGTTTATATGGAGCACAAAAACCTTTGGGATGTCAGTGGCGAGGTAAACTCGGGAGAAATTATTCCTTTAGGAAAAGCACGGATAGCCAGGAGTGGAACAGACGTCACTATCGTTTCCTGGTCGGCGCAGCTTCACACTGCTTTGGACGCAACAAAGATATTATCTAGGGAAGGAATAGAGGCAGAAGTAATTGATCTCAGAAGCCTTTGGCCCTGGGACGAAGAAGCAGTTGCCAAATCACTATCTAAAACTGGCAGACTTATAGTCTGCCATGAAGCGGTGAGCGTCAGTGGTTTTGGTGCAGAAATTCTAGCAACAATTTCTGAGCGGCATTTTGGTTTGTTAAAACGTCCGCCAATTCGCCTCGCCGCTCCTCGTATTCCAATTTCATATGCTCCAAACCTTGAAGATGAGGTCAGGGTAACCGCGGACGATATAGCCCAGGCTGCTAGACGGATAGATTAATGCCATTAAATAAGACCAACATTTCATCCATAAGAACGCACGTCTTATCAGCTCCACTAACAAAACCCTTTCATTGGTCTTTCAACAGGGCTGACAAGCGAGAAGGTTGTATTGTTGAGATAACCGATGAGTCAGGCGAGACAGGCTGGGGAGAATGCTTTGGTCCAGCTCGCCTAAATGCTGCTGTTATCGAGGCTTTTAAACCGCACCTGATCGGCAAGGATGCATTTGCAATCGATTCAATATGGCAGCAATTGCACAATCTGTTTCTAGACCAGGGACAGAAAGGGCTAGCCATAACGGCTCTTTCAGGCATCGATATTGCGCTTTGGGATCTTAAAGGGAAACGTTTAGACGAACCCGTCCATCGTCTTCTGGGAGGACCTATCCGCACAGAAGTGAAAGCCTACGCAACTGGTACATATCGTCTCGATGAAGGTAACCCGCTCGATTATGTGGTTCGTGAGGTGGAAGGCTATGCAGCAGAAGGTTTTCATGCCGTAAAAATTAAAATTGGGTTTGACGTTTCATCAGATGCGAAATTAATCAAAGCCTGCAGGGCTGCAATAGGTCCCGATATTAATTTGATGATCGATGCCAATCATGGCTTTGACTCTATCGAGGCAATCCGCTTGGGAAACGCCATTGCTGAAGACGATATCCGCTGGTTTGAGGAGCCAGTGACACCTGACGACTTGGGATCATATGAGGAAGTTCGTCGCGGTCAGCCTATTCCAGTCGCTGGTGGTGAGTGCGACTTTACCCGGTGGGGATTTAGAGACATTTTGCAGCGACGTGCGATCGATATCATTCAACCAGATACAGCCGCTGCTGGGGGGCTTTCTGAGTGCAAGAAAATTGCCGATATGGCCGCTGCATTTGGCATCCGTTACTTGCCGCACGTGTGGGGCACTGGCATAGGGTTAGCTGCAGCTTTGCAGTTATTAGCTGTTCTCCCTGACACCCCACCAAGCTACACCCCAAAGGCACCAATTCTAGAATTTGATCGGAGCGAGCACCCGTTCAGACAGGCTATTCTTCAAAGCCCGATAGAACATGAAAGTGGCGTAGTTCAAATCCCTCAAGGTTCTGGCCTAGGGATTGAGATAGACCACGCAGCCCTTGAACAGTTCAAAATTGATTGAGCACTTCCAGGTGCCAAAGGCGCTTATTTAAGCCGTCTCAGCTAAATAACGCATCGCGGCATCCACGCCACCGGACTGATGAGGCACATCTGCAAGCCGCAATCCAGTTTCAACCGCTGCAAGCGTGCCAAGCAGCATGGGTTCGTTGAAATCGCCCAAATGACCAATACGAAAAACTTTACCTTTCACCTTCCCAAGCCCATTTCCGAGAGACACATCAAAATTCTTCAAAATAACTGCACGAACGTTATCAGCGTCACAACCATTAGGCACTCGCAACGCCGTTAAAACATTTGATCGATCTTCTGCTATCTCGCACTGGATCTCCAACCCCCAAGCTTGAACTGCCTGCCGCGCAGCAGAGGCAAGTCGATCATGCCGTGCAAAGACATTATCGAGACCCTCTTCGTTCAACATGTCGATTGCTTCTCGCAAGCCGTACAAAAGGTTTGTTGCAGGTGTATAGGGGAAATAGCCGCCAGAGTTGATTTCCAGCATAGCTGCCCAATCCCAGTAAGACCTCCTTACCCCTCCGACTTTCGAGGCTTCTAAAGCCCTAGGCCCAATTGCGTTCATTCCTAGGCCTGGTGGGGTCATCAAACCTTTTTGCGAACCCCCAATAGAAACATCTACTCCCCATTCATCATGTTGATAGTCCATGCAACCGAGGCCCGAAATTGTATCTACTAGAAACAGTGCATCATGACCCGCGGCATCAATTGCTTTTCGGACCTCAGAAACGGAGCTAGTAGCGCCTGTCGATGTTTCATTGTGAACCATGCAGACGCCCTTAATTGTCCTTCCACTGTCCGCCTTTAGTCTGGCTTCAACGACATCTGGCTGGACTCCCCGTCGCCAGTCGCCGGGTATAAATTCCGCATCCAGTCCCAATCTTTGAGCCAGTTCCTGCCAAAGGGTTGCAAATTGCCCTGTTTCAACCATTAGGAGCTTATCTCCGGGCTGAAACAAATTGACTAGTGCTGCCTCCCATGCACCAGTGCCGGAAGACGGATAAATTACTACTGGGTGTTCCGTCCTGAAGATACCTCGGATGTCGTTCAATAATTTTTTGCCAAAAACACCAAAATCAGGCCCCCGGTGATCCATGGTAGGCTTTGCCATAGCTGCTAAAATGCGATCAGGTGAGTTACTGGGACCAGGAATTTGCAAGAAATGGCGACCGGGACGGGAAGACATCATTTACTCCTTTAGACAACGGAAACGCTCTATGCCACGACAGATCATTACCTAAAAGGTCTAAGATTGTTTTAAGTTGCAGAAATATCAATTTACAATGAAGTCGAATGGTTTGGAGTGCTCTCATGCCTAATTCTGGCACCCGCCCGAAAGTTGTTGTCACGCGAAAGCTGCCAGAGCCGATAGAAACGCGGATGATGGAGCTTTTCGATGCGTCGCTAGCTGAAACCGACCAGCCGATGTCTCAAGAGCAATTAAAGGAGGCAGTAAAAACGGCCCATGTGCTGGCACCCACTGTCACCGACCGCATAGATGCAGAAATTTTTGAGGCTGCAGGTCCCCAACTGAAACTGATTGCCAATTACGGAGCTGGTGTAGATCACATTGATCTCGAAGCAGCACATGCCAAAGGATTGATTATTACGAATACTCCTGGTGTTCTGACTGAGGATACTGCCGATATGGCCATGGCACTGATCCTGGCCGTTGTTCGGCGCATAGGAGAAGGCCAGCGACTTGTTAGAGCGCAACATTGGGATGGCTGGGCTCCAACCGGTCTCATGGGCCAAACCGTTCGAGGCAAGCGCCTAGGGATAGTTGGCATGGGCCGAATTGGGTCGGCTCTAGCCAGACGAGCCAAGGCATTTGGTATGGCAATACACTACCATAACCGTAGGCGGGTGGCAGATGAAATTGAGGAAGAGTTAGAAGCTACCTACTGGGAAAGCTTAAATCAAATGCTAGCGCGGATGGATATTATCTCCGTTAATTGCCCTCGAACCCCGGGAACATTCCATCTTTTAAATGGACCCAGATTGGGTGTTATGAAACATGGAGCAGTCATCATCAACACATCTCGGGGTGATGTTATCGACGAGAGTGCACTTGTTCGTGGGCTTAGCTCGGGAAGGATTGGTGGAGCGGGCCTAGACGTGTTTGAACATGAACCTGTTGTAACTCCTAAGCTTCTTAAAATGGAAAATGTCGTTCTGACACCGCACATAGCGTCCGCAACCATCGAGGCACGGATGGCAATGGGCGAAAAATTAATAGCTAACATAAAAGCTTTCACGGACGATCATTTACCGCCTGATCGAGTACTCAAAAGCATGTTCTAAGCATTAAATTATTTGCTCGTCTTTTTTATTGAAAAGCCCTAAAGACCGAATGCTGCCGGATGACCGACGACGGCGAACTTCATTGGTCATTAGGGGTTAGATGCTGTGAGCCTTAGTTTGTCCAAAGAAGAAACAGTGGAACGTCCAAGTCTAGCAATTGGCATGTTCCTGCTTGCAATGATTGTCTTCACAATCATGGACGGCTTTTCCAAATACGTTACGAACGGTGGATTGGCTCCCGAAGTCGTAACTATGCTCCGCTACACGATTGCTACGGCCATCCTCTTGCCGGTGGTCATCTGGCGTTGGGAAATGCGGCCACTCTACACCTCACAACCGTTACTTCACGCCTTGCGCGGCCTCTTACTCATCGGATCAGCAACGATTTTTGTCTACGGGCTTCAGTCACTACCACTTGAGACGGCGACAGCTATTGGCTTCGTTTCTCCAATGTTTGTAACAATTTTCTCTATCATCTTCTTATCGGAAAAGGTCGGAATCAGACGCTGGGCCGCAATAGTTGTCGGGTTCTCCGGTGTTGTCGCAATTCTTCGGCCTGGCACAGACGCGTTTTCCCCTGCAATGCTGTTGCCAATTTTATCTTCCTGCTGCTGGGCAGGCGGGCTTATCATCACTCGGAAAATGCGTGGCCGCGAAAAGCCTTTCACCGTGCTGATCTGGACAACCGTTATAGGCCTTTTGTTCGTCACGCCCCTTGGCATAAGTTCATGGCATATGCCAACTTTGGAACAATGGATCGCACTCTTGGCGATTGCCTGTTGTCACATGATGGGCCAAATACTCACTATCCGAGCTTTCATGCTTGGATCTGCCTCGATGCTAGCCCCCTTCTCTTACACCACAATAATTTGGGCAACACTCATTGGGTTTTTCGCTTTTGGCTCTCTCCCCGACTTTTATACGGGCGTCGGAACAACTATCCTGGCAGCTGCTGGTTTGTACGTTTGGCACAGGGAGCGCATAAGACAAACGGTTTTAACTACTCCAGGCGCTTCCATTTCAGCAATTAAATCTAAATTGCATGACGCCAAAAAATGAGTGTCGCTCCGCCTTTTTCGCAAACTCCTGACAATATTGGCAGAGCCATAGCCGTCGTCTGCGCGGCTGGTTTCACGTTCTCGTTGATGTTTACGGCTGTTAAATTGCTGGATGGGAGGTACTCGCCCTTCCAGATACTCTTGCTCCGCTACGGTATAGGTTTTGCGATTAGTTTGCCTTGGCTTGTCCGAATTGGAAGACCTGCAATACAAACTCATCGACCTTTAGCCCACGCTGTTCGTGCTGCTTACGGCCTGCTTTCTACTATTAGTCTATTCTTTGCAGTCAACCATCTACCTCTTGGAACTGTTACGGCCCTGAGCTACTCCATGCCAATTTTTTTAACAGCTTTATCATGGCCGATGCTTGGTGAAGTTGTTGGATGGCGACGAGCAACAGCCACAGTCATTGGTTTCGTTGGTGTTGTAATAATAGTTGATCCTAGCAGCGACACAAACATATACGCGATCGCAGCTGCCGCTAGTGCAGTTTTTTATGCCCTCGCTGCCATATCAATCCGACAACTTTCCAAGTCTGAAACAACGTCCTGTATTTACGTTCTATATAACCTAGCAAACATAGTCGTATGCGGCGCACTAATGCCATGGTTCTGGGTTACCCCGACCATGGAAGATTGGATAATTTTCTTTTGTATTGGATTTTTGGGTGCTGCGGCACAACTTGGATTCCTAATCGCCTATAGAAGTGCCGCCGCATCTATTATAGCGCCCTTTGATTATCTCCAGATACTCTTTCTCATCCTGGTAGGCTACCTGATTTGGGGTGAAATCCCACGAACACAATCATTCTTGGGCGGAAGCCTCATTGTTGCCTCTGGACTTTATATCTGGGCAAGAGAGAGAAAACTCGCCGCTAGGTTCAACCCGGACTGATGCGGCCAAGGCGACTGGGATCTACGTCGGTATTGGCAACTGGTAACCGACCGTGGTCATGCATATAAACCGCGAGCAATTCCCCATGCCTTGTTCTGTAGGCAGTGTTGACCTCAACTCGAAACTGGGTTGCTGCCGCCGGCGGAAATTCCGCCTTCGCCATAACCTCTCCCCGCAGACCGTACAGAGAACGGCCGGTAGCTGCTCCAATGTATACTACCTCTCCTGCTTCATTAGCGAGTTCGTAAACACCTAGGTTACCCGAAAGCCTTTTCGCCTCATTCGTCGTAAGAGGCCGCCAAGGTTTAGTCATACGCACAGCCATAAGCTCATACCCCCTTAAAGTCGGGTGTTCGTCTTTCCAATCGGGCAGCAATACCCTCTTTCGAGTCGGCACTTGTGCGGGTCGCATTGACTAGTTGATCAACATCGCCGTGATAGACGCCATCACGGAATGCCATCTCGCGAACCAGCAGGGCCTTGATTGCACGGAGAGACAGTGGAGCATTTCTAGCAAGACGGTCTATCACTTTTCCAGCTGAAGTCTCGAGATCACTCTCTGGAACAGCCGCATAAATAACGCCAAGATCATGTAGGCGTTTGGAAGGCAAAGGATCGCCGAGTAATAGAACTTCACGAGCACCTACTGGACCCGCTACTTCCATTAGCTTTTTAGCAAGGAACCAGGTGGGAGCTAGGCCAATTTGCGCCAAGGACATGCCAAAATGCGCGCTTTCAGAAGCCACAACAAAATCACAATGCAGAGCGAGTTCGCAACCACCCGCAATGGCATCCCCATGAACGATTGCAACGGCTGGGAGAGGATAGTTTTCAAGTGCATGCAACATGCCCTCGATTGGACTTTCATTATTCTTAATTGGCTTTGCCAACCGTTCCTTCAAATCCATTCCAGAGCAAAATGCGGGACCTTCTGCCCGAAGTACTAAAACTCGTTCCTCAGGCTCTGGCGCTTCCTGCAACGCTGCCAGCATTTCGTCCAACATCGCGAGGTTTAGTGCATTACGCTTATCGCCCCGAGTTAGCGTCATAGTGCGTATGGGGCCTGACTTTTCTATACGAATGTATTCCATCAAAATTTCTCCTAAGGCTGCCCTACGCCTGGCACAGCAACACGAATTTTCTCGATCCTGCCGTCCCTTCGGGCCGCAGCATGGGTACCTGAACCGGAGCAAGTGCAAATATAGAGAGTTTTCCTATCCTCATCCCCGAGCATGCAAGCAAAAGAACCAAAGTGCCCAGTAGAGATTCGCATGGTTACCTCACCGCCCTCTAACACTCGAATAGTTTCATTGTTGCGCGGGTCCGCCACCCAGACTCCACCCTCTGCGTCGAGGCAAATTCCATCCGGATAATTACTTCCTAAATCGGCCCAAATTCGTCGGTTAGAAAGCTCACCATTGGGCCCAATATCCATAGCAGTAAGGCAGTTGGCGCGCGTTTCACCGATGATGATAGTCTTACCATCAGCAGTGATCACGGATCCATTTGGGAAATGGAAGCCCTCTGCAGCAACCGAAGCCATACCGTCCGGCTCAACCCGGACCACGTTGGCCAACTGCTGTTTGGCTCCCGAGTATGTGTCATAGCCAAAATTGCCTACATAGGCACGCCCCTCTTTGCTAACCACCATGTCGTTACAGTGAAAACTCGCGAGGCCAGAAAGGTCAGCGTGTTCAACAAGGCTGCCGTCTACCTCCTGTCGCAGTAGTCGGCGATCTTTCATAGACACAATCAACAATCGCCCATCCGGCAACCAACCAAGGCCAGAAGGCTGATTCGGAACCTTCGCCACCGGCTTTAATTCACCACCGGAAGCCATCCTGAACACAGTTTGTTGATAGAAATCTGAAAACCAAAGAGCGCCATCATACCAGCGCGGCCCCTCTGGAAAGCCTAAGCCCTCAATCACAACCTGCTGCGGGGTAGTCATTGTAATCTCCGTACCACGTATTTGATACCTAGCTTGGCATAAGCAATGGCTTAGTCGGAAGACCCAGTGACGAGAGTCATATTATTTGCTTAGATTTACGCTGGATAAATCTCCGTCAGAAGGTGAAGAGATGAAGCTGAAACGGCTATCCGGTGCTATGGGCGCAGAAATTGAAGGGTTAAACCTTGCGCGGGACATTGACAAAAGCCTCGCAACAGAAATCCGTGATGCACTTGCTGAATTTGGGGTTCTGATGTTCCGGGACCAAGAGCTGGATGTGGAGGCACACAAGCGCGTCGCCCGCCACTTTGGCGAAATTTTTATTCACCCAAACTTTAATACCGGCGATCATGATCCAGAAGTAGTCAGCATTGTGAGGGAACCAGGCGACAGCCGTATTGTCGGCGAAGACTGGCACACAGATACAACTATGATGGCCGAACCGCCAATGGGGGCCCTTCTATATGCTCTTGAGACCCCTCCTATTGGAGGAGACACGCTATTTGCCGCTCAGTGGCTCGCCTATCAAGCTCTTTCTGATGAGATGAAAAAATTCTTGTCTGATTTGAAATGCGTCCATTCAGACATCAAGGTTGCTGGCCCACATAATAAACTCAATGCCAAACGTGCTACCGTTATCCGCGAAGATGATGGGTGGCGGCCCACAGAAAATGCCCACCCTGTGGTTCGGACCCATCCCGACTCAGGAAGAAAATGTCTTTTCGTCAATCATTCCTATTCCATTCGCTTCGAAGGATGGACAGAGGAGGAATCACAACCCTTATTGAACTGGCTGATGGACTGGGGTCACCGACCTGAATTTACATGCCGTTTGCAATGGAGTGATAGATCACTTGCATTTTGGGACAATCGCTCGACTAAACACTTAGCAGTCAACGACGTGCATGAGCATCGGAGGGTTATGCGTCGAATTCAGATAGCAGGAACACCTGTTGTATAGCAATTCTCAATGAACCACTGGGCTCTATCACTGACCAGTATATCGCCATCGCTCGTGCATTAACGGATAGTTAACACTGCGGACTGTGATAACACTCCACCACAATAACTCCGATCGTATTTGGGATAGGAATGATGGCTAAGAAAAGACTCGAAGAACTGCGCAGCCAACGCTGGTTTGGCGTAGATAACATGCGTGCATTTGGCCATCGAAGCCGCACTATGGAAATGGGCTTTAGTCGCGAAGACTTTATGGGCAAGCCCGTAATAGGTATCATAAATACCTGGGCAGATACCAACACGTGCCACAGTCACATGAGGCAGCGTGCTGAAGAGGTTAAACGTGGCGTCTGGCAGGCTGGGGGATTTCCCATGGAAATGCCTGCAATGTCCGTCGGTGAACAGCACACCAAACCAACTTCGATGCTCTACCGTAATTTTTTGGCCATGGAGACGGAAGAACTTCTCCGTTCCCAGCCAGTCGATGGGGTAGTTTTGATGGGGGGCTGTGACAAAACTACCCCAGCATTGCTCATGGGTGCGATCTCCATGAATTTACCAGCAATTTATGTCCCAGCAGGGGCAATGCTTCGGGGACACTGGCGCGGAGCCACTTTAGGGTCTGGCACCGATGTTTTCAAATATTGGGCGGAAAGGCGTGCTGGTAACGTAACCGATCAGCAGTGGAGTGAATTAGAGGAAGGTATTGCTCGATCCGCTGGGACCTGCATGACAATGGGCACGGCCTCAACAATGATGTCTCTGGCAGAAGTTCTGGGCTTTTCATTACCAGGAGCCTCATCTATTCCGGCCGTAGACTCCACTCATTCGATGATGGCGAGCAGATCGGGACGCCGGATAGTAGAGATGGTCTGGGAGGATCAGAAACCGACCGATATAGCAACCCGTGAGGCATTCAATGATGCCATTGTTGCTGATATGGCTTTGGGTGGGTCGACAAATGCAATCATTCATTTAACTGCAATGGCTGGCCGCGCCGGCATCAAATTGACGTTAGATGATTTCGATGCTGCTTCAAAAAAGACGCCGATGCTTGTTAATCTTAAGCCCTCCGGCAAGTATGTGATGGAAGATTTCTATTATTCAGGCGGTTTGCGCGCCCTTTTAAAGCAAATCGGTGACCTACTTAATCTCGATCGCACCGTCTGTAACGGAATGACATTAGGAGAGAACATAGAGTCAGCTGAAATATTTAATGAGGATGTTATTCGCCCTCGCAGCAACCCTTTGTCTGCAACCGGCGGCACTGCAGCACTGAGTGGCAATCTTGCCCCTGCTGGAGCAATTATAAAGCCAACGGCTGCGGAACCACACCTGTTAAAGCACACGGGGCCGGCAGTAGCGTTTGAAAATGTGGACGACATGTACAAACGTATCGACGACCCTGATCTGGAGGTAACTAAAGATTCGGTTTTGGTTCTAAAAAATGCTGGCCCGAAAGGGGCACCTGGGATGCCTGAGTGGGGACAGCTGCCAATACCCCAAAAGCTTCTAAAGCAAGGCGTGCGCGATATGGTAAGGATTTCAGACTGCCGTATGAGCGGGACCAGCTTTGGAGCTTGCGTCCTTCACGTCGCTCCGGAAGCCGCAGTAGGAGGGAACCTGGCATTGGTAAAAACAGGTGACCTAATTACATTGGATGTTGAGGCTAGGAAATTAGAGCTCCACGTTTCAGATGAGGAGCTAAACAAGCGACGGGCGTCATGGACCCCTCCCCAAAGCCCCTACTCTCGCGGATATGGAGCGCTTTTTATGGAACACGTCACCCAGGCCGACGAGGGCTGCGACTTTGATTTTCTGCATGCTGGTCCAGCAACCCCTGAACCAAAAATTTACTAGAACGGGGAAAATATCGTGCGATGTAGCATTTATTTGTTGGCGCTGACAAAGTAGCCGCCAATTTAGCTAAATTAGCAAACCCATAAGCAACGCACCCCACTCGGCAGGGGTATTTTCTATAATTGAAAAATAAGAGAGTAGTAGTCAGCCACTAAAGCAGCGCTGTATATTTTTAACATCACAACATCGATGGATAGCGTCAACCAATGTCTAAACACCAAGCACCAATCGACCCAAAATTGCTAGAGCTTCTCGTATGCCCGGTTACCAAAAAACCTCTTACATATGATGCAGAACGGCAGGAGTTGGTTAGCAAAGAAGCTGGTTTGGCCTACCCAATCGAAGATGGGATCCCAATCATGCTGCCTGAGGACGCTCGCCGGTTGGACGAGGACAGCAAAGCTCCAGGGAAATTATGATGCCGAGAACCTTAGCAGAAATAGATGCTGCTCCAGCACCAAAGCCTACAGAAATTAGGGTTACAAAAGACAAACGTGCGATGACTGTCGCGTTCGATGACGGTTCAAGTTACAACCTCTCTGCAGAGCTACTGCGCGTGGAAAGTCCTTCAGCTGAAGTACAAGGCCATGGAGCCGGTCAAAAACAGCTTATACCTGGAAAAAGCAATGTTCAGATTGTTACCGTAACGCCTAACGGCAACTATGCAGTGAGATTAGGCTTTGATGATGGCCATGCCACCGGAATTTTTTCATGGCGCTATCTTCGTTTCCTTGGAGAAAACTCCGATACTCTTATGAGTGACTATATCAAGAACCTAGTCGACGCAGGTATGTCTCGTTCCTGACAAAGAGTAGTTGCCTATAATTAACCTCTTGAGTTGTTTTGTTAATCAAAGTTAGATTTTAAGTGCTTCGGCACTCGGAATTTCAATCTTAGCCAAAAGCTTTGCTTGTTGGGCCGGCGAAATTTTAAAGTAGATTAGCTATTAGGTTTATATTGGTCAGATAGATTTCCTACCTCGGTCATCACACCTACAGAACACCTTTGGGACAATCGATGGCAAATAAGTTACTTCGTGCGCGTTCAAAATTCCTTATGATGACCATTGCGGTGGGCCTAATTGCCTTTGGTGTTGTTGAAGGGCTTTTTTGGTGGCGCCATGTAACCACTACTAACGCCTGGGTGGAGGCTGACTTCACAGTCATGGGAAGCAGCATTAACGGCCGGATTCATTCTATTGAAGCGAATAAAGGCGATCCCGTTAGGGCCGGCCAACTTCTCGCAAAAATGGACACAGAACTCGTAGAGTTAAACATTGCTTCTCTATTGGCCGATTTAGAGCAAGCAAAATCACAAAAAAAACTCATAGCCAGTGAGCTCAAAGCATTTCAGAAAGACATTCTAGACAAGGTAGAAACTCAAAAAACACTAATTACCGGCCAAAGACGCGAATTAGAAACTTTGCAGAGGCGGCTAGATATTGCTCAGTCGACTATGAACCGAAATGAGCCACTCGTGAAACGGAAGGTGGTTTCTGAACAAGCCAGTGAAAAAATTAAGGATCGCGTTCTCGAAATCACCAGCAAAATTGACGAAGTCGAAACCAAAATTTCGGAAAAAAACCGGAAGATTGCAGAACTTGAAGGCATGAAAGTACAAGAGGATGTGTTTTATTCTCGCATCCAAGTGATTGAGGGAAGTATTGAAAAACTCAAGGTTCGCATTGAGCAAGCGAAGCGAGAACTATCGAAAATGCACATTTATGCTCCATTCGATGCAGTCATAAACGAGGTTTATGTGGATGCTGGCAACTATGTCGAGGATGGCGACCGCGTATTCTTACTACACAATCCCAAAAACCTCTGGATTGAAGCACTCGTTGATGACTCCGAAATCCGTCTTCTCTCTGCTGGCCAAGCTGTAGATATCGATATTGAAGCACAACCTGATTTTGATTTTTCAGGCCGGGTAGAAACGGTAGGGCGTACCACACTTGGTTCTATGAACGGGAACCACGATAATTCACGAGGCGCTCCGAAGGTGCCTATTCAGATTTCCCTGAACAGTTCAAAGCATCTGTTGTGGCCCGGCGTTCGGGCAACGGCTCACATCCGGGTCCGATAGCCTAACGATGGATTTATCCCGTCTTAATTGGCGTTCAATCATGATCATTGCCACCAGTGCAATGATGCTTCAGCAGGCTTTTTCCTATGTCTGCCAAATCGTTATGCCAATCTTAGCTGACCGCCTGGCAGAGGAATTTGGTATTTCTCGCGGCTGGTTGGGCTTTTACCTTGCCATTCAAAATGTCATGGCAATTATTGCTGCGATTTGCTGCGGTGGTTTCATCCTTCGCTTTGGTGCGGTTCGGGTGAGTCAAACTACATTGATTCTGATGGGTAGCAGCCTTCTAGTGATTGCATCTGGGCAATTGTGGCTTTACCCCATAGGCGCAATCTTACTGGGAGCGGCCTCTGTCTCCACTCCGGCCAGTTCACACATTTTAGCAAGAGTTTGTCCACCTAAACTGGCACCTCTGGTTTTTTCAATAAAACAAACAGGTGTCCCCGTTGGCGCGTTAATTGGAGGCCTTTTGTTACCATTTTTGCTGGGAGTGGTCTTTTATAGCCACGTCTTTGGGCAAACTATTCGCTTAGGACATTTTGGTGCTGCCTTCGTAACTGCATTGATCGTATTTTTTGTTGCCATCGCTCTTCAGCCAATCCGCAATCATTTTGATGCCGACCGAAACCCTTCAACTAAGATTTCTTTTGGCGACGTCCGCGCAACCATGGGAATGGTTTTAGGTAATCCACCACTGCGAGACTTAGCCTTCGCTGCTTTTGCTTTCGGCGGATTACAAGCTGTTTTTTCCGGTTTCTTTTTACTTTTTCTGATCGACGGGCTTGGGTATTCGGAGGTTGAAGCGGGAGGCGCGTTTGCTATCGCTAGTTTTTCAGCTATCTGGGCAAGAATTATGTGGGGTTGGCTCGCTGGCAGCCATTTCTCACCGCGTTATCTCCTGGCCGCGATAGGACTGATCGCAGGAATTTCAGCAATCTTAATCGCAACCTTTGATCCTAGCTGGGGGCTTCTTGATATCACTATTGTCGCAATTGCTTTCAATATTTCGGCCATAAGCTGGCATGGTTTACTCTTGGCGGAAACAGCTCGACTGGCCCCAAAAGAACACGTTGGTGGAGTTACCGGCGGCGTTTTATCTTTCACTAGCATCGCAATGATGATCTACCCAGCCGTCTACGGTGCTATCTTAGCATCCACCGGGTCCTATAGCCTTGGGTTTCTTTTGGCAGCAGCACCCTCATTTGGTGCATTTATTATTTTTCTGCGCGCCCCTCTTGAAACGGCTTGGATTTCCTTGATTTCAAAAAATTTTCAGCTTGCAATTCGTTTTGAATTTCTGGCGCAAGTATTAGCCGTCATCGGCACCGGAATTTGCCTTGGGTTAGTGTGGGATCAGTTAGGCTGACAAATATTTTTAAATTTACCGCGTTTTAAAATACCTAAAAATTCCGAGTTAAACAGTGTGTCTAACGGCTGTATCCCTTCAATGAATGCCGGGCCTACGGTCAGTATATCGTTTCACTCATATGCTTAGGGTAATCTGCATCATATCTCTCAGCGTCAAATTCACTTTCCAAACCTTTGAAAATTTGTCCAGCTGTTGGAGTTGGTCGCTCTTTTGGCCAATCTTCAAATTTCCATAACTTTGAGCGCACTAATGCCTTGGTACATTGAAAATAGACCCGATCAACAGTCACTCGAATGATGCTACGTGGCAACTTATCGCCCATCGCAAAATTTTTCAGAAGTTCGGGCGAGACTAATATGTCGGCCCTTCCATTTATTCTTAAAGCCTCACCAACTGTTGGTATTAGAAAAAGCAGCGAACATCGCGGATCCCGAACAATATTCTTCAAGCTGTCGATGCGGTTGTTCCCTCGCCTATCAGGTATCAGAACTGTTTTTTGATCTATAACTCGGCAAAATCCAGCTGGATCACCGCGAGGACTGCTGTCGAGTCCCTCAGGCCCAACAGAGGATAGGATCATGAATGGCGAAGCGTGGATAAAAGCGCGATAATCGTCAGAGATATAATCAATTTCTTTTATTAAGGACTTGGGAGAAGGATCACCATAGATTGCCTCAAGTTCCTCTAAGCTATTGATACGAAAACTATCTTCATGAAAAACAGGCAAGGTTTTTTCTCCAGTCAGGTATTAAGAGTCCTTCAAAACATTTTCAACCAATCAAATCCTATAACTACTTTGGCAAAATAGCGAAAAAGCAGCGAGTTATTCGATCGCCCTCTAGAATAACTTTTCCTATCGCCATTCAGAGCATCTCAATTGGCGAACCGGGTATTGGTGGTGGAAAAGCGAGATGTAACGCTTCGAGCAAATCATAGCTCAGGGGTCTTTCAACAGCCTTTAAAAAACCATCAATTCGCTCCGGAAATACACTCTTTGGTATCCCAAATACGTTCTCTTGAGAAACAACCCAAGCTAACGCCAAGTCCAAAGGTGCCATACCGGCTTCTTTGGCAATAACCTTCAGACGCTCATCATCTGCTAGTAAACCCTGTTCAAGTGGAGAATAAGCCATTACTGGCATCTTCTTCCCTTTCATAACAGGCATCAGCGTGTCCTCTGGCCACCGCCGGGAAAGATTATAAAGAACCTGATTGGTCTGGCATCGATCACCGCCCGGCGTCGACCAAATTTCAGCTAAATCACATGCATCCATGTTTGAAACGCCCCAAGCACCGATCTTACCCATGCTAACAAGGCTCTCGAAACCTTCGATTGTTTCCTCAAAGGCGATGTTCCCTCGCCAGTGCAATAGGTACAAATCAATGTGGTCAACTTGGAGACGCTTAAGAGAACGCTCACATGCTGCTGCTAATCCACTCTGGGAGGCGTTATGTGGATAGACCTTTGAAACTAGGTATGGTCGCTGCCCTAATCCCTTGAGAGCTATACCGATCACCTCCTCGGCACCACCCTCTCCATACATCTCAGCGGTATCAAGAAGTGTAATACCATTGTTGAGAGCATGAGAGATGGCCCGGATCTCCACCGCAACCTCCCCCCTTCGCTCTCCCATTCCCCATGTACCGAGACCAAGCTTTGGGACTCTGCTGCCGTTTGGTAGTGTTAGTGTCTGCATGAAACGATCCGAGATTTGGAATAACTAGGCCAATTAATAAGACAGCTGATATAAGAAATAACCATCACTAACTTAAGATATTCAAACTATGGATCAGCCGTCTATTTCCGTCCTAATGCCCGCATACAAAGCCAAGGCAACAATTATGCGGGCCGCTAAAAGCGTATTAGATCAAGACTGGCCAAACATTGAACTAGTCATCGCGTCAGATGACGGAGAAGACTACATCGCTGTCTTAGCAAACCATGGCCTTTCAGACGACCGCATACGGCAAGTTCATACCGGTGGAACAGGAACTGGTGACTGGAACGCTCGAAATTCTGCACTTGCAGCCGCAAACGGAGACCTTGTCACTCTAATTGACTCGGATGACGAATATGCTCCAGGCCGACTCTCCGCTTTGGCCCCAATCGCGAACGCGAGTGGTGCCGCCATTGACAATACACAACTCTTTTTAAATGACGTCGTTGTCGCCACTCTTTTGCATGAAGATGAAAAGCGAGACAGTGCGACCGTTGAAGCAACCGCCCCGCTTATACTTCGGGATCGCACACCTGTTTTCCCAATGTGGCGCCGCGAAGATTTCAGGATTGGTTGGCATAAGTTACCGCATGCTTCAGATGTCATTTTTTCGCTAGAATTACTATCGGCCGCCCCTCAAATGCGGGTCATATCCCATGGGGGTTACCGCTACTACAAACGACCAGGCTCCATGACCTTGTCCGATACAATGACCGAGCGGTCTAGAACAGCGTATTACTCAATTATCGCGTCAATCACTGCAGGGAATTATGCCCTAACGCCAAAAATTGCAGACTTCGCCCTATATGAAATTGCTAAAAACTTGAATCAAGCAAAGTCGTTCGGTCAGTTACTGGCAAAAGATCCAAACTTGACTCACGAAATGCTTGCAATCCGTTTTAATCAACATGCAATGATTGAAAGTGAACGGATTGCCTTCTTCGAAGGGGAGCTAGAGCTATAAACCCTAACTTTGCAACTAATCGGCAGCGCATTGCTATTGAGGGCTTAACTATCAATGCTCGCATTGGAATTGCGGACTGGGAGCGAACTCGCCAACAACGACTCACATTTGACGTTGCAGTCTACAGAGACGGATTTGGAGCCGAACAGACCATCAATGATTGTTATGACTATTCCGAACTCCAAGCTTTCTTGTTGGAATATCAGGATCGGAAACATATCGACCTTTTAGAAACAATTTTGATGGAAGTACTGAACTTTTGTTTCCGTAACGATAAAGTTGTTGCAGCCGAGGTGCGCTTAACCAAACCTGATGTTTTCAGCGGATTTGGGACGCCAGCAGTTTCCGCTGCTGTAAGCCGCGAAAGTTGGCTTTTACAAAACCAGTAGACGCAAATTTAAGATCATGAACCACCTGATCCGTCAGGCTAACCATTTTTTTGTCACAAAAAATCAGCAATGATCGGCTGATTTCGATAAAGTCACTTTTGTTGAGATTGCCGTTTGCTAAGCGTATTGGCTAATTCGTCACGGGTCATCTGGATGCCAAAAAACACACGATAGCCCTTCAATACATCTGGTGTCGCGTTTGGAATTGAAAAAGACAGGTAATCAAAGGTTCGTGCTTTTTTGGAATCCTTTTCAAACTCAAGAGTCAGAGAAAATGACTCACGGGAAACAATTTCCCCGTCAGGTCCGGTAACTGCAACGAAGTATTCTAGTTCCGCCTTACTTTCCTTGAATGCTGGGCCGCTATCAGCAAGCACCTCTAAACCAGCATTAACATCTGCGATGAGTTTACTCTGTGTGACCCTGCATTTCCCGACTGCACGAGATATACGCGCCTCTATCAGCACATCTGCACTTTCTCTTCCATCACCAGGGCGAAAGCGGGTTAACCTTTCCGCCTCTTTCAAGATGCCAATGGTAGGACAGGCAACATCTATTACATCTTTTGAAAATGGATTAATTTCGGACACGCTATTGCAACCAGTTATTAGAAGGACTGTTGCAAATGCTAAGGGGCGGAATGAGAAAATCATGGCAGCTCGCATAGACTCGAATAATACGACCCTATATTCAGGATCTAAATCTCGCAATCGAACTTGAATTCAATGACCGCATCAAAAACCAACCTTTCAATTCATCTAGCCGCACCGCGCGGCTTCTGCGCGGGCGTAGATCGTGCGATCGAAATAGTCGAAAAGGCTTTGGAACGGTATGGCGCACCGGTATATGTACGCCATGAAATCGTTCACAACCGCTTCGTTGTTGATCGTTTAGCCGGGATGGGCGCGATCTTCGTAGAAGAATTAGAAGAGTGTCCAGAAGATAGGCCAGTTATTTTTTCAGCCCATGGCGTGCCTAAATCTGTTCCCGCAGAAGCAAAACGCCGCCAAATGATTTATGTTGATGCTACGTGTCCATTAGTGAGCAAAGTTCATCGAGAAGCCGAGCGTCATTATGCCAATGGGAGGCACATTCTTTTAATCGGGCATGATGGACATCCGGAAGTTGTTGGCACACTTGGACAATTACCAGTAGGCGCCATGACATTGGTTGAAACAACTGCAGATGCTGAAATGGTGCAGCCACCAAAAGGTGCTGATCTAGCATTCGCCTCCCAAACCACACTTTCAGTAAACGACACTGCTGAAATAATCTCGATATTACAACGGCGCTTCCCTGACATTTCTCCCCCGAAGCAGGAAGATATTTGCTACGCGACCACCAATCGACAAGGAGCGGTCAAAGCTGCTGCAGAAAATACCGACCTTTTCCTGATCGTTGGGGCTTCGAATTCATCAAATTCCAATAGGCTCGTAGAGGTAGCACTTCTATCCGGAGCAAAAAATGCACACCTAATTGCCACGGCAGAAGACATAGATTGGGCCTGGTTTCAAGGGATAAACACTGTTGGTTTGAGTGCGGGTGCTTCCGCACCAGAACAGTTAGTCGAAGAAGTGATCGATGCCATCAAGGTCCGTTATGAAGTTACTGTGAAAGAGATAAAAATTGCGGAAGAAACAACGCGATTTAAACTACCGCGCGAACTCGTTCTGTAGGAATAATGTCAGTCTATACCGAGGTTTCTAACGAGGTCCTAGCGACATTCCTTGAAGACTATGATCTTGGTCAGGTAAAGACCTTTGAGGGTATTCTTGAGGGCATTGAAAATTCAAACTTCTCTCTTGAGACTTCAGCTGGTCGCTTTGTATTAACCATCTTTGAAAAACGCGCATCAGAACCAGATCTGCCCTATTTTCTCCAGTTAATGGATCACCTCGCCGACAGAGAATTCCCAGCGCCTAAACCAATACGGCGGAGAGATAATTCTTCCCTGGGACGAATACTCGAAAAACCAGCTGCTGTTGTGAGTTTCCTTAACGGCAAGTGTGCAACCGTCCCTTCATTAGCTGATGCTAAGGCTGCGGGAACTGCACTTGCGAGACTTCATGTAACCGCTGCAGATTTTCCCTTGAAACGCTATAACAATTTAGGTTTGAAACGTTGGAGGCCACTTTTCCAACTTTCTGCAAGCCGTACGCAAGAAATCGAGAAAGGTCTGGCAGATGAGATTGAAGTGGCATTAACTCATTTAGAAACGTCATGGCCCGAAAATCTTCCAACAGGGACCATCCACGCCGACCTTTTTCCAGATAATCTGTTTCTCGAGAATGGCGAGGTGTCCGGTGTAATTGACTATTATTTTGCTGCCCATGACACCCTTGCCTACGACCTCGCAATCACGTTGAATTCTTGGTGTGTAGATACAAATAGAAATTGGAATTCCGAATTAGCAGAAGCAATGCTGAATGGTTACGAGAATGTCCGTCCCTTATGCTCGAATGAAATAGAAGCATTGCCGCTGCTGTTACAGGGTGCGGCTATGCGGTTCTTATTAACTCGCTTACATGACTGGCTAAATCCAGAGCCGCATGCGCTAGTCCGCCCTAAAGACCCATTAGAGCAACTTGCTTGCCTCCGTCTTCACCAATCAAGGAAAACCATTACATGAGCGTGGAAATTTTCACGGATGGAGCTTGTTCTGGCAATCCGGGGCCTGGTGGTTGGGGTGCAATTTTGCGTTACAAAGGCACAGAAAAAGAACTTTCTGGTGGCGAGGCTTTAACTACTAACAACCGTATGGAATTAATGGCCGCCATTGCAGCACTGGAAGCTTTAAATCGTCCTTCATCAGTAAGGCTGACTACCGATAGCGTGTATGTTCGTGATGGCATATCAAAATGGTTACACAACTGGAAACGTAATGGCTGGAAAACTGCCGCCAAGAAGCCGGTTAAAAATGACGATCTGTGGCGCAGGCTCGACGCCGCTCAAGCACCTCACACAATTGAATGGCTGTGGATTAAAGGGCATGCGGGCCACATCGAAAATGAACGCTGTGACGCGTTAGCAAGAGCAGCTGTACCCAAGTGAAGAGACCCATATTTATTTATGGCACACTTCTTGATGGAAACATTCGCAGGCATGTTTTGGGACGTTTGAGTTCGCATCTTGGCCCACGAGCACGCTTAGAGAACTATTGTTGCGTGCACGAGAAAAACAAGGCTTATCCAAGCATAAAGAAACGTGCTTTCTCTTCCACCACTGGCCGGATTATTCATAGACTACCCGCTGCTCTGGTTTTAGCCCTCGATGATTATGAGGGATCTGAGTATGAACGAATAAATGTCAGGATTAACGTGAGGGGCCAGGTTCTCATTGCAACTTGCTATATTGCTAAGCAGGCTGCAGGTATTTCCAGTATTCCTTGGCAAATTAATAGTCGAGTTTGGCAGCGCCGCCGAGAGAGCTATATCAGAAGTCAATTCAGCCCAAACAAACTCTAATTCGAGGCAAGTTCCCTACCTCTATCTCTGGCCGCAGTCATAGCTTTTTCGATGAGTTTCGACATACCATTTTCAGCCATTAAAACACTCAGGGCCGCCGCCGTTGTTCCACCAGGGCTAGTTACATTCTGACGAAGAACGCTCGGGGTTTCGCGAGCTTGCCGGGCAAGTTCTCCGGCGCCAGCAACGGTTTCTAATGCCGCCTTTGCCGCTAACTCAGCATCAAGACCGAGTGCTTGCCCTGCAGCAGCCATTGCTTCAATGAGATGAAAAACGTAGGCAGGACCTGAACCAGAAAGCGCAGTGACTGCATCCATTAAACCTTCATCAGAGATCCATTCTACTGCGCCGGTAGCCTGCATTAGCACCTCGGACAAGTTTTTCTGACTAGCTGATGCTGCTGCATTTGCGCACAACACACTCATTCCCCGACCAATGGCAGCCGGAGTGTTTGGCATGGCCCTAACTATTGCTGCATCAGCACCAAATATTGTTTCGAAAAAAGCAATTGGTGTCCCTGCAGCAATGGACAAAGTTAATGCTGATTTTGCGAGATCGGCGTAGGGTGGAACCACTTCATTCATCGCCTGTGGCTTCACAGCCATTACAATAGCATTCGGCTTAAAATCATCTGGAATTTCAGAAACCTCTTTAACTACAGTAACACCTGGCACACCAAGAATATCAGTCAGAGATTGCTGCATTGGTTCAACAACGACAAAACTATCTGCGGCGTTGTTAGCTCGCCACCCGGCAAGGAGTGCCCCGCCCATTTTACCACAGCCAACGAGTAGCACGCTTGTCATTATCTAAGCCCTTCCAACCGGCTCCAACATTGCTGCCGCGACTGCATCAGATGCTGATTTGCCGCCCCACAACATATATTGAAAAGCAGGATAAAAGCGGTCGCACTCTCCAAGAGCTAGTTCCATCATGTCTTCAAACTGCTCAATTGTCGGGGCCGCCTGCCCACGTGTCAGGCTTGCGTGACGGAAAACCAGCAGGTTAGAGCTTGGGTCAACAATAAAATGACCAAGCGGCAACTGGTCGTTTACCAAAGCAAGCATTTCATAGAGGGCACTCCTCCGCTCGACGCCCACACGAAGATCACATGCACAGGCAAACTGAAGCATGTTTACATCCTCGCGCCAAGCGAACATCAAACTGTAGTCAGCCCATCGCCCTGCGACTTCCGCAACTAGCTCGTCCGCAAGCGCGCGCTCGAACGGCCAATCATTTGCTGCGAATATTTCCTCGACTAAGTCGAGCGGATGGAAAAATTCCGATGACATGCACCTTGTCTCCGGGTAACGGGACCCACAAATGAGCCCATCGACTTCGGCAAAGTGACAATTCGGATTCCTGGAAGCAAGATAAAATTCTTCTTTGAATCAACTTTTTAGCGACGATTTTGCAGAAAATTGTGGAGAAAACCTGTAATAGCTTATTGTGACTCTGTTTTTTCTTGGAGCTCTGATAGCTGAATTTCTAGTTTTTCTAGCCGTGCAACTAGCAACTCTTGCTCCAATCGCGCTTTAGAAGCCATTTCACGGACAGCCTCGAATTCTTCGCGCTTAACTAGATCAAGCTCGTTAACTAGTTTAGCGGCTTGAGTTCGCACAAGTGTCTCAACATCCTGCCGAAGGCCACTTGCTGCCCCCAGGGCACCTCCCGCTAATTTACTCAAATCCTCAAACAAACGACCCGAAGGCCTATCTCCACTTTGCATCTTACGCTCCATCTCGTAGGGTCATCTAGCGTTATCGCAAATCATTCGATGCGAGGCCAGTCAACATAATGGGTCCCGTTTTTTTAATACCCTTTCCTGCCATTGATCCGACCTTGGTATCAATAGGGCCAATTTCGATCCGTTGGTATGCGCTCGCATATATCTTCGGGCTCTTGATTGGTTGGCGATACGTCAGAGCACTCGCAGAAAAAAATCCCAGCCACATTAAACCGCAGCAAATTGATGACCTCTTAGTTTGGATTACCTTGGGTGTAATCTTAGGCGGACGACTGGGATATGTGATTTTCTATAAACCAGGTTACTTCATCGAAAATCCCGAAAGCATTTTGCAGCTGTGGAACGGAGGCATGTCCTTCCATGGAGGACTGGTTGGATGCATCCTTGCGGGATGGGCATTTGCCAAACGTTCTGGTATCCCTGCATTACATATTGGCGACCTGTGTGGTGCCGCCGGGCCGATAGGACTTTTTCTTGGAAGACTTGCAAACTTTGTAAATGGTGAATTGTGGGGTCGAGCTTCTGACTTACCTTGGGCAATGATATTTCCTGCAGATCGCTTGTCTATACCCCGTCACCCAAGCCAGCTCTATGAAGCATTTTTGGAGGGTATTATTCTTTTCATCGTTTGCTGGGCAGTCGTTAGAAGAGAAAAATTCCGGCATATGCATGGACTTACATTTGGTGTTTTCATCAGTGGCTACGGAGCAGCGCGCTTTCTCATTGAATTCGCCAGAGAACCGGACGCTCATCTCGGTTATATTTTTGCTGGCGCAACCATGGGCCAACTTTTATCGCTGCCAATGGTTTTGGTTGGTGTCTTCTTTATAATTCGCGCTCAACATGCCAACAAACGCTGAAACCATCACTGGCCGCCTCAGAAAAGTTATCGAGGAATGCGGGGACATTTCTCTCGAACATTTCTGGAGAGAAGCAATGACCTCGCCAGATAAAGGCTATTACACCAGTGGTGCTCCAATAGGAGTGGATGGAGATTTCATAACAGCACCTGAGATCTCACAAATTTTTGGTGAATTGATTGGCCTATGGCTTGCAGACAATTGGATACGTGCCGGCACACCAAAAACGTTTGATCTGGTTGAAATTGGCCCGGGCAGAGGTCAACTCATGGCAGATGCCCTAAGGGCTACAAAATCAATGTCTGGTTTTCAAGCCGGCGCAAATCTTTCCCTTGTCGAGAAAAGCAAAGCTTATCGATCGATGCAGGCCAAAAAACTCAGCACTTACTCCCCAACCTGGTTAGACAGCTGGCAACAATTGCCTGAGGGAGGTCAGCCACTTTTCCTGATCGCTAATGAATTTTTGGATGCTCTACCCATCTGTCAGTTTGAGTTTGTTAACAACACATGGATGGAACGCCGCATCGTCTGGAGTGAAGGCAGTTTCGCCTTCAAGCCGACCAGAACAATAACGCCTGCAGCGAGCGATAATTTTCAAAACCCATCAGAGGGTACAGTGCTTGAAGTAAGCGAGGAGAGAGATGCTCTTGTTCGCGCAATTTCAAAAAGGATCGCCAAAAATGGCGGAATTGCCCTGTTTATCGATTATGGATACGGCGCCGCCAAACTCGGTGATAGCTTTCAGGCTCTTGCTAATGGCAAGCCCGTAAACCCACTCGACAATCCAGGATCAGCTGACCTGACATCTCACGTAAATTTTTTTTCCGTCGTCTCACAGGCACGAGCAGCAGGAGCGGAGGCATTTGGACCGGTTGATCAGGGAGTTTTTTTGCTTCGCCTTGGCGCGGAAATACGCGCTACACAACTTGCCTCTAAAGCTACCCCTGAAAAAACGGCAATTATAAATCAAGGCCTAAAACGTCTGGTCCACCCCCTACAAATGGGAAGTCTTTTCAAGGTCGTGGCCATTTCTCGAAATGGCTCACCTGTTCCAGCGGGGTTTGATTGATGTCATTAGATAAACCTGTGCCTCTGAGTTCTGAAGTACTTGCACTAGAAGGAATTCAGCACGGTTTCTTTACTCGCCAAGGAGGTGTGAGTGAGGGTATCTATTCGTCGCTTAATTGCGGCCTTGCCTCCCACGACGATCCTGCGGCTATCGTCGAAAATCGTCTGCGCGTTGCATCACATTTACTTGGCAAACCAGGCGTTTTGTCGACGGCTCAACAAATTCATTCTGCGACCGCCGTTATAATAGATGCATCCTTAAGTAATAACTTACCAAAAGCCGACGCCTTAGTGACCAACACGCCAGGCGTAGTTTTGGGTGCTCTGGCTGCAGACTGCGCGCCAGTTTTATTAGCCGACGCTAGCGCTGGAGTTATTGCCTCAGCCCACGCCGGATGGCGGGGAGCAATCGACGGAATCGTCGATGCAGCAGTCGAAGCAATGGAAAAATTAGGCGCTAATCGCCAAAATATTCGCGCAGTCGTTGGGCCTTGTATTGGTCAAGAATCTTACGAAGTAGATATAGAATTTGAGGGAAAATTCATCTCCCAATCACGTGAAAACGCGCGCTACTTTGCTCCAGGAAGAGTGAAGTCGAAACGCCAATTTGATTTACCTGGTTATCTGGTAAGCCGCATTAAACGGTTAGACCTGGCAGAAGTTCTTGCTCTAAATGTCGACGTATATTCTGATGATGTGCGATTTTTCAGCTACCGTCGCAGTCAACATCTGGGTGAACCAGATTATGCCCGCTTAATTTCAGCAATAACGCTTGTCTGAGGATTGGTTCCAGCCCTTGAGGCATACTCCCCCGTTCATTTGAGGAATAGAATGCATGAGTGAACTAATTGATATTGGCATCAACAAACTTATGGAGGTCCTGCGAGAACGCGGGCTTCCCAACGGTCTATCTCTAGCGGAGAGACGGGCGCGCATGGAGGATATTGGAGAGAGATTTCCTGCTCCTGCGAATGCCAAAGTAACAGAAGTCAAAATTGCCGGAAGACCAGCCGAATGGGTATCCGATCCAGCCTCCGATGAAGGACGGGTAATGCTCTACGTCCATGGGGGTGGGTATGTGCAAGGCTCGTTAGCGAGCCATCGTAATTTAGTTTTTGAAATTTCTCGCGCCATAAAAGGCAGGGTACTCAACTTAGATTATCGACTAGCACCTGAACATCCATTCCCAGCAGCCGTCGAAGACACGGTTACTGCTTGGCGTGAGCTTTTAGAAATTGGGATGGACCCAAAAAAGGCGAGTTTTGGTGGGGATAGCGCAGGCGGTGGGTTAGTGCTTGCAGCTCTTGTGTCCGCTCGCGAGAAAGGTTTGCCGATGCCTGGGTGCGCTTGCTGTATTTCACCCTGGACCGACCTGATCGGAACGGGACGCACTATGGAAACAAAAGCTAAAGAAGATCCTATGGTGAACCGCTCAGCGCTTGACTTTTTCGCGGATTTTTACGCGGGAGATAAAGATAAATCTCATCCACTTATTTCACCTCTCAATGCAAATCTTAATGGACTACCACCACTACTCGTTCAGGTTGGTACAGCAGAGACTTTACTCGATGACAGTCGGCGTCTTGTAGCAAGAGCTCGTTATGCTGGAGTAGACGTAAAATACGTAGAATGGGCAGGAATGCCGCACATCTGGCACATCTTTGCTCCGCTCTTGGCCGCAAGCCGTGATGCTATCGCTCAACTTGGCGAATTTGTAAGAGAAAAATCAGGCTGACAAATGATCGAAACAGTCAACTTAAGCCTGAACGATGTTTTTCAATTATCAGTGGACGCGTTGTTAGCCAGTGGTGCAAACAGGAAAAATGCAGAAGCAGTCGCAGCAGTAGTGCGGAATGCGGACCGGGACGGCTGCACCAGTCATGGTATCTTCCGTGTGCCTGGCTACTGCGCCGCGCTGCAAGCTGGAGCCGTTAATGGCTGCGCGGAGCCTCGGGTAATCGATCAAGCGCCTGGCATTGTACGCATTGAGGCCAATAACGGACTTGCTCCTCTAGCTGTTGAGATCGGGCGCCCAATGCTCATTAAGAAGGCCGAAGAGCAAGGCATCGCAGCACTTGCCATTGGAGACAGCGCTCATTTCGCTGCACTTTGGCCAGATACCGAACCACTCGCTGTGGCCGGTTTTGTGGCGATGAGCTTTGTTAATTCTCGTGCGTTCGTAGCACCTGCTGGAGGTAAGAAGCGGCGTGTGTTTGGCACTAACCCAATGTCATTTGCAGTGCCAAGGAATGGTCGTGCCCCAATGGTATTTGACCAGGCAGCTAGTGCGGCCGCTCGTGGTGAGATTATGCTTGCTGCTCGCGATGGCCACAAAGCACTTCCTGGTTGGGGGCTCGACCCTAATGGCGAGGAAACCGATGATCCCTCCGCTATTCTGAAAGGTGTCCAACTTCCTTTCGGAGGCTACAAGGGTGGTGCAATAGCGTTGATGGTAGAAATCCTAGCTGCATTACTGACCGGCGGCGAAACCAGTTTGGAAGCTGAACGCTCTTATACGGGTCATGGTGGCCCGTCGGCTGCCGGCCACTTAATTATCGCTATGGACCCAAAAAGTTTCGGACAGCACAGCTTCCTTAAACGGATTGAGGAGCTTTTTGAGGAAATGTTAGCTGATCCTGAAGTCCGCCTTCCAGGAGATCGACGCCTGGCCTTGCGGGCCAAAACCGAGGAAAAAGGCGTGGAAATACCCCGAACACTCTTCCAACAGGTTAGAGAAATCATTGAGGGCTAAATTGAATGAAGAGGCTTACCGTAAACTCCTACGAAATGACTTATTTGGATCTGGGTAAAGGCCCGACCATCCTATGTTTGCATGGATCATTAAATGACTTCCGAGCTTGGGCACCAGTATTAAAACCTTTTTCAGCCAAACATCGGTTAATTGTTCCTAGCTTCCGACACTACTTTCCGGAGCACTGGGACGGCAACAATGGCACTTTTACTATAGACCAGCATGTCGCAGACATAATTGATTTCATTGAAAAGTTGCAGATTGGTCCAGTAAATTTAGTTGGTCATTCCAGAGGTGGACATATAGCATTTCGCCTTGCTGAACAGAGGCCCGACCTAATTGAAAAACTAGTACTGGCGGAGCCTGGCGGCACCCTTGATGCCAGCCTCGACCCTGACGCAAATGACCCTCTTGCTGATGGAGGGCCACGTGCCTACGCCTCCACGGCAGCTGCTTTGCTTCGCGCGGGAGATTTTGAAGGCGGTGTCAGAGCATTTGTGGATGGAGTCAACGGACCTGGCGCTTGGGAAAAATTACCCCCTGCAGACCAGCAGATGCGTGAAGATAATGCCTTCACGCTTCTTGCGCAGGAGCACGAAGGCCGCCGCCCATTTGCATTAAGAGAGGCAGCAGCAATTTTGGTCCCTACTCTCTTCATTGGGGGTGGAGACACTAAAGGGCTTTTAGCAAAGGTTTTAAATGCACTCGCAACTCACGTCCCAAATGCTCGCAAAGTTACAATACCAAAAGCAGGACATAGTATGTTCCGGCAACAACCAAAGGCATTTGCCCAAGCCGTTCTTGGATTTCTGAATTAGTATTTGCCTGAGCGCCAAAAAACGCTGCAATTTTGCGCCCTCACAAATTGGGGCTTCTATTCAAGGAATGGGGGCCATTATGAAAAACAAATTATCCCTCAAATCCGTCCCGCATAAGACGAGCAGCCTCACATGCGCTGTATGTCAAAATTGCGTCAGCACCAGCGCGCTTGAAAGATACTAGGGCTTCCATCATAGCGCGCTCATAGTTCAGCCAGCCTTGCATACTGGCAGCCTTTAACATCGAATATTCGCCAGATACGTTGTATGCCACAGTTGGCATTCCAAATGTGTCCTTAACCCTGCGAATGACATCAAGGTAGGACAGGCCAGGCTTTACCATAACCATGTCTGCACCCTCTTGGATATCAAGAGCCACCTCGCGCAGTGCTTCGTCAGTATTTGCAGGATCCATCTGATATGTCTTTTTGTCCCCTTGTCCTAGGGATGTGCCAGAACCTATTGCATCACGAAAAGGCATATAAAATGCGCTTGCATATTTCGCAGCGTAGGACAGGATCCGCACATGACCTTGGCCCGCAGCGTCAAGCGCATCGCGAATTGCGCCCACTCGGCCATCCATCATATCGGATGGTGAAATTACGTCACATCCAGCCATTGCCTGGAGTACGGATTGGCGACAAAGAACCTCGACAGTTTCGTCGTTGACTACATAGCCATCACGAACAAGCCCGTCCTGTCCATGACTAGTAAAAGGATCAAGTGCTGCGTCGCAAATAACCCCTATGTCCGGAACAGCAGCTTTAACCGCCTTAATGGCCTGGATGACAATATTCTCTGGGTTTAATGCTTCGGATCCATCAGGGTCTTTTTTGGTTTTTTCTATTTCTGGAAAAATAGCAACGGCGGGAATACCTAAATCCGCAGCTTCGATAGCCGCTTCAACAATGCGATCTGGACTCCAACGAAACTGACCGGGCATGGCAGCAATTTCCTCTTTTTTGCCATGTCCTTCCGCAACAAAGATAGGCCAAATTAAGTCATCTGTGGTTAAGACATTTTCCCGGATAAGACGCCTATTCCAAGCATCACGACGGTTTCGACGCATTCGAACCTTCGGAAAGGAACCGCTCGGCTGAGTATTGCCTGGAATCATTTTCCAGACTGAATGCGATCCTTCATCCATCACTTGATTCTCCGTAAGGCTCTCTTCACCTTCATACAGGCTATAATGCGGCGTTTCCAGCAATTGCAGAGTTGGCAATCGAAGGCTACACCGGATTAAACTGCTGATGCTGCTTTAATCACTTGGGACCTTTCATGGAATTCAACCTTACTGAAGACCAAGCCGCATTCCAGGAGGCCGCGCGCCGCTTCGCTTCTGACTGTCTGTCTCCGAATGCAGCAGATTGGGACAGGAATGCCTATTTTCCAATTGATGTGCTGCGAGAAGCAGCAGCAATTGGCTTTGGCGGCATCTATGTTGCTGATGATGTGGGCGGGTCAGCTCTCAAAAGAACTGATGCCGCAATCATTTTTGAAGCTCTGGCTGAAGGCTGTACGTCGACCTCTGCCTTCCTATCAATACACAACATGGCTGCTTGGATGATCGATTGCTTTGGTTCCGAAGATCAGCGTCAACATTGGCTGCCCGACCTAACTTCTATGACAAAAATAGCGAGCTACTGTCTAACCGAACCGGGATCTGGTTCAGATGCTGCGGCCCTTAAAACCAAAGCCGTTCGTGACGGAGATCACTATATCTTGAATGGCGGTAAGGCCTTCATTTCTGGAGCCGGATCCTCTGACCTTTATGTAACGATGGTTCGAACCGGCGGTGACGGTCCAAAAGGCATCACCTGCCTGGCTATTCCAAAAGACGCGCCAGGAGTGTCCTTCGGAAAAACTGAGCGCAAAATGGGGTGGAACAGCCAACCTACTGCTCAGGTCATATTCGAAGATGCACGAATTCCAGTAGAAAATCGCATAGGTGCTGAAGGTGAAGGATTTAAAATTGCTATGGCTGGCCTCGATGGTGGCCGAATAAATATTGCAGCATGCTCTCTGGGTACGGCCAACGCTGCATTAAAAACCACCACCGCATATATGGGTGACAGGGAAGCGTTTGGTCAGAAGCTCTCTAGCTTCCAAGCTCTCCAGTTTAAATTAGCAGATATGGCAACAAATCTAGAAGCAGCCCGCCTCATGACTTACAGAGCAGCTCGTTCTCTGGATGCAAAGGCACCAGATGCTACCCTTCATTGTGCCATGGCTAAACGTTTCGCCACGGACGTTGGTTTTGAAATCTGCAACGAGGCTTTGCAAATCCACGGTGGATACGGTTACCTAAATGATTTCCCTCTTGAGCGGCATGTGCGCGACGTACGTGTCCACCAAATATTAGAAGGAACAAATGAAATAATGCGCGTCATTATCGCCCGCAAACTTTTGGGCGATGTGAGGAATAAGGCATGAGCCACGATATTGTTTTTGAAGAACGTGGGAGTGTTGGACTGATAACGCTAAACCGACCAAAGGCGCTAAACGCAATTAGCATCGAAATGGTACGGGCAATGGACGCAACACTTAATAAATGGGCAGTTAAGGACACTATAAAAGTCATAGTAATCATGGGAGCTGGGGGCAAAGCATTTGCTGCTGGTGGCGACATACAACGGCTTTATGAGTTCATGACTGCGAAAGATATGTCCTACCCGATTGAATTTTTTGCCGAAGAATACCGGCTGAACCGAAAGATAAAGCGTTTTCCAAAACCTTATATCGCAATCTACAATGGGATCGTAATGGGTGGCGGCGTAGGCGTGTCTGTGCACGGCTCCTATAGAATAGCTACAGATGCCACAACATTGGCGATGCCAGAGACTGGAATTGGCTTCTTCCCAGACGTTGGCGGCACTTATTTCATGCCCCGACTAAGAGGCGGCTTAGGAAATTACATGGCTTTGACCGGAGGACGCCTGAATGGTGGTGACTGCGTCGCGGAAGGTCTAGCTGACTTCTATATGCCCGTTAGCGAGATTGACTTGCTCCTTTCAGCACTAGCGGAAACAGATGACATTGACGCAACATTGGCTCGCATGTCGGTTTCCCCGCCAATCGGTAAACTTGCTGCAGACCGAGAAGCGATAGACCACTGCTTTCAGCAAGCAACAGTCGACGAAGTGATCAAAATTCTAGAAGTTACTGATACAGACTGGGCAAACCTTCAACTGAAAGTTATTCGTCATAAGTCTCCGCTTTCAATAGCCGTCACCTGGGAACAGTTAAGACGAGGCGCGACGCTAAGTTTCGAAGACTGTTTGCGGCTCGAATACAGGATAGCTCTGGCAAGCTGCCAGACTGGCGAATTCAGAGAGGGAGTGAGAGCTCTACTCGTTGACAAGGACAATCAACCTAAATGGCAGCACAGCCGAATTGAGGATGTATCTGCAGCAGATATCCTTTTCCATTTTAAAGAGCCCAAGTCGGGCGATATGAGCTTTTAATAATACAGTTAAAACATAGGGGGTTTTTCAATGGCTCGCATTGCATTCATTGGCGTTGGCAACATGGGCGGACCAATGTCTACAAATCTTGCTAAAGCTCAGCATCAAGTTCGTGCTTTTGATCTCTCAGACAAAGCACTCAAGGCTGCTCAAGACGGTGGAGCCACGGTAGCCAACAGCGTCGCCGACGCAGTAAAAGATGCAGAAATCGTCATCACTATGCTGCCAGCTGGCGCTCATGTCAGGGAGGTCTACATGGGCCCTGCTGGGATATTCGAAAACGCGCCTAAGGGCTGTTTATTTATAGATAGTTCGACTATCGACGTTGCTACCACTCGAGAGGTAATAGCGGCAGCCAAGGTAGCCGGTTTTGAGATGGTAGATGCGCCCGTATCAGGGGGTACTGGAGGAGCTGCCGCTGGAACGCTGACTTTTATGGTAGGCGGAGAACAAAACGCCTTTAACCGAGGACGACCTGCATTTGATGCTATGGGTAAGACTATAGTGCATTGTGGTGATGCTGGAGCGGGGCAGGCAGTTAAGGCCTGCAATAATATGATGTTGGCGATCTCTATGATTGGTGTTGCTGAGGGTTTCAACCTAGCAGATGCTCTCGGTATTGATAGACAAGTTGTGTATGATGTCTGCTCAACAGCGACAGCCAATTCTTGGGCACTCTCAACCTACTGCCCTGTGCCCGGTCCTGCCCCCAACTCGCCTGCCAACAGAGACTATGAGGCTGGCTTCACAGCTGACATGATGTTGAAAGACCTTCGCCTCGCGCAGGACGCGGCTCAGAAAGCCGGTGTTTCAACACCTTTAGGCTCGGAGGCCCAGGCTCTTTACGCGCTGTATTCCAATATGGGGAGAGGCCATAAAGATTTCTCCGGTATAATTCAGATGTTGCGAGGCAAAGCTAACGAATAAATATGAGATTGGGCCTTAAGAACGAAGTAAGTTACAACGACTCTCAGAAAAAAGACTGTCGAAATTCTTAATTCCCAACTCTACCCTGATATCGGTTTGCCAAACACCGTTTCTTCTTCAATAGCTGCAATATCTTCTGGCCGTGGGAAGGGTGCTGGAGATGTTTGTCCTAATACCCGGTGGCGGCCAATTGCCTTGAAGAAGGGTGACAGCCCACCAGGAAGCATCGTCCAAAAGAAACGCAGAGGCTCGTTTCCCGTATTCTTGAAAAGATGATGGCTATCCTTTGCAAGATAAAAAGTAGTGCCCGGTTGCATATCATGAGCCTTTCCATCAACCATAGCTTCACCTTTGCCAGCAAATACAAAGATCAGCTCTTCATTTCGATCGTGGGAATGCTCTCGAACATATGAACCAGGGGAGATTTCCTGAATTCCACAGTCGAAATCCGTCATTCCGTCAATACCACCAATGACCTTCAATTCGACATGGCCATTTGCAGGTACAGGCTGCCAGAAACTCTCGCCCTCATCAGGCTGAACAACAAGCGATTTAGCCACTCGAACAGTTCTCCCTTAAATAATCTGCTCACCATTGTCAGTTACACCACCATAAAGCCAGGCCATACCTTGGTAGGCCTGTTCTGGCGTTCGGCGCGGTAGAATTAGATTTCGGAGATCGCGAGCTGGTCCAGCGGCATGAAAGATATCACCATAAAATCTTGAAGTAAGCTGAACACGTGCAGTCCTCAGATAGCGTTTGGTCGGATACTCAGCAAATGCTCTTTCAATGTTTCCATCACAGATCGCCAGGAGGTGGGCAAGGCAAACTGCATCCTCAACGGCCATATTCGCCCCCTGAGCCATGTACTGCAGCGTGGGGTGGGCGGCATCACCGAGAAGTGTTACGCGACCATCAGACCATTTAGAGATCGGATCACGGTCACATAATACCCACATGCGCCAGGACTCAATTTTATCTATCATTGAGCGAACATCCGGATGCTGTCCGCTGAAACGCTCCGCAAGCTCCTCGGGGTCGCCATAGACATTCCAACCTTGCTCATAGCGGTCAGAATGGAAGACAGCGACAACGTTAAAAATCTCTCCACGTCTAAGAGGATACGTTACTAAATGCGTTTTTGGACCTGCCCAGAGCGTCACTCTGTGTTGTCCCATATGTTCCGGCACATCCTCGATAGGAAGGACTGCCCGATAGGCAATATGTCCAGCCACGCGAGGCTGACCGTCTCCCACGAGCTGACTGCGAACAGATGACCATAACCCATCTGCCCCTATAAGCGCTTGACCGTCTAAAATACCAGCGTCAGTTAACACGGATACGCCATTATCTTTTTGCCTAAAACCTTCAACCTTAACACCGCTCACGGTCTCAACTGTAGGCAACGATGAAGCTGCCTCGATTAAGGCGTTGTGCAAATCAGGCCGGAAGATCACACCATATCGACGACCAAAATGAGTTTCAAAATCTTTGCCAAGTGGAATTTCGACAACTGGCTGGCCGTTAAATCCATCTCTCATCGTTAACATGTCTGGGTATACCGCCGCGGACCGTATTTCCTTCGTGACCCCCAAAACATCAAACATCCGCATAATATTTGGGCCAAGTTGAATGCCGGCTCCAACCTCACCAAATTCTCGTGTTTGTTCGATCAGCTTGACAGGAAAACCCTTCCGGCCGAGGGCAAGGGCTGCAGCAAATCCGCCAATACCTCCTCCCGCTATAAGTATTGGCAATTCACTCATTTAAATTCCCCGAAATACACGGCCAAGGGACAAGCAGATTAAACTGAAGACCACTGCTGTCTGGATAGATTGAAACTTCAATAATCTTCAAGAAGAGAGCCAAACCTGTGCACTTTATCCTCAATGCCGTTCATACGAAGCGCGTGCCAATATGTTACCGTGTTTATCGCTAAAACGGGCTTATCTAACCAAAACTCTGCTATCGGTGCGATTTGGGCAAAACAAAGATTAGTGCCTACTTGCAAGATAGCCTCAACTTGGGGGTCATTCACCTTCAGAACGGCGTCGCGCAAGGTTTTAGGATCTACATGGGCGATAGCTGTAGGACTTTCACACTTTAGTCCTTCGATTGCGACAACCTCAAACCCACAGTCGGAGAAAAATTTGATTACCTCTCTATCACCAATGGGCATATAGGGCGTGATAACTCCTATTTTACGGATGTCTCCGTAACGCCTTAGTGCAGCTTGGCTCGCATCGGAACCCATAGCCACCGGCAGACCATCTGCACGGTCTCCTATCTTTGCCTTTAGATCTAATGAGCCTTCCAACCCGCCCCAGAATGTTTCCGAGGACATGCCCATAATGATCGCCCCTGGACGCGCTGTCATAACTCTATCAACAGCTTGCAAAAGTTCGGCTCGAATACGAACCATCAACCTCTCAAAATCAGCATCAGACGCCAAGGGTTCATCGGGAATATGGATACGACTAAAATGGTTAGTTACCCCGAGAGGGGCCATCCAACCAAATTCAGGTTGAACGATCGTATTTGTTGAGGGTGCTATAACACCAAACTTCATGCGATGACCAAGAATGTCTGGCATTAGGGTTTTCTTCAAATATCTAGGTTGTCGGCAAAGCGTGCGTTTTCTTGAATGAAAGCTAGGCGAGTTTCGGGGCGCTTGCCCATCAGCCGGTCGACTAAGTCCTCTGACGAACGGCGCGCTTCAAGACCTATCGCTGGCTCTCCTGCAGCATCAGTGAGCGCAACCTGAAGGAGTTTGCGCTTATCTGGAGCCATTGTGGTGTCGCGTAACTGACTAGGTGGCATCTCACCCAGGCCTTTAAAACGGCTAATCTCGACTTTGCGCTTACCTTTAAAGAAAGTCTCCAGCAGTTCTTCCCTATGGGCATCATCCCTAGCGTAGTATGTTTCGCCACCGGCAGACAGGCGATAAAGCGGTGGTTGAGCTAAAAAAAGCCCTCCATTTTCAATGAGTTGGGGCATTTCTTGGAAAAAGAATGTCATTAAAAGAGATGCTATGTGAGCTCCATCTACGTCTGCATCTGTCATAATAATTATTCGCTCATATCGAAGCTTGTCGTGATCATAGGCCTTACCGGCTCCAGCACCTAACGCAAGCAAGATATCTTGAACTTCTTGGTTCGCCCTCATTTTATCAGCGGTAGAGTTAGCAACATTTAGGATTTTGCCGCGCAATGGCAGTATCGCTTGCGTCTTACGATCACGGGCCTGTTTAGCAGATCCTCCTGCGCTATCACCCTCCACCAGAAAGAGCTCACAGCCTTCGGGCCCCGATAGCGAGCAGTCGGCTAATTTACCAGGCAAACGGAGCTTTCGACTTGTCGCAGTTTTGCGCTTAACTTCGCGCTCTGCACGCCGCTTCAGTCGTTCTTCTGACCTCTCAATGATGTGCGCGAGTAGCGCATCTGCATTGGCTGGATTAGCTGCCAGCCAGCTCTCAAAACGATCACGAACAGCTGCCTCAACAAATCTCTGCGCTTCAGGAGTTTCGAGACGCTCCTTTGTCTGCCCCTGAAATTGTGGATCACGAATAAAGCAGGAGAGCATTAATGCAGCACCACCCGCAATATCCTCTCCAGTTACTTGGTTAACTTTCTTTATGTTCTTTAAATCACCAAAGTTCTTGATGCCGCGAAGCAGCGCTGCTCGGAAACCAGCCTCATGGCTTCCGCCCAGAGGCGTCGGGATTGTATTGCAGTAAGAATGGGAAAAACCATCGTCACCGTCATCAGGCCACGACAGGGCCCACTCTACTCGCCCATTACCGTTGAAAGATGCTTCACCTGAAAAGGGTATATCAGTGGCTGTTGGTCGTTGCCCAAGACTAGCATTCAGAAAATCAAGAAGACCACCGGGAAACTGGAGTTCATCCTCTGCTGGCGTCGTATCACCGTCTGGAATCAGATTAGATGCGCACTTCCATCGTATCTTAACCCCCTTGAAGAGATACGCTTTTGAACGGGCCATACGATACAATCTAGATGGGCTGAACTTAAGTCTATCTCCAAAAATCTCTGGATCTGGCAGGAATCGGATCAGCGTACCGCGCCGGTTTGGCACAGTGCCAACATTCTCTAATTTGGATTTGGCTACACCCTGTGCATAGTTCTGACGCCAAAGCACACGATCTCTCGCAACCTCAACTATCAGATCCGCAGATAGGGCATTTACTACCGACATACCGACACCATGAAGGCCGCCAGATGTTGCATAGTTCTTTCCCGAGAACTTTCCGCCTGAATGCAACGTTGTTAGGATGACCTCAAGAGCCGAAAGGTTCTTAAATTTTGGGTGAGGATCTACCGGAATACCGCGACCGTTGTCACGCACTTGAAAATAGCCGTCTGCGGTCAACTCGACATCTATCTGGCTAGCGTGGCCCTCAACCGCCTCGTCCATCGAATTATCTAAGATTTCAGCGGCGAGGTGATGGTAAGCACGTTCATCCGCACCACCAACATACATACCAGGCCGACGCCGAACAGCTTCAAGGCCTTCCAACACTTCAATGTCGGCAGCGGTGTAATCTGACTTTGAGCCCGATTCTGCAAATAAATCAGTCATAGAGATTCGTATAAGAGGATCTGCCACAGACCGCAAACCGTAAAAAAGAGGTGACGGCTTAACCAAAAAAACAGCTTTAAGGTTAGAACTGATGACAGACAACAAATATGAGCAATTGCTCATCGCTATTCCGACATTTTTAAAAAAAGTATCGCCCTGTCTCCAATCGGTAATAGCATTGGATCATTCACTGCAAGATTTTTGGATTAGCCTATGACAATCTATAAAAGTCGTTTTGCTGACATCGAAGTCCAAAGGCTCTCCGTCTCCGAAAGAATTTTCAAAGGCCTGAGTTCCCGCATGAATGATCCGGTCTTAATTGATGGTCCATCAGGACGCTCGTTGACCGGACGCGAAACAATCGATCAGATCAAGTGTCTCGCCGGTGGCCTAAACGCCAAGGGTCTTGGTGCGGGCAAAGTCATGGGAATAATGGCCCCTAACATGCCTGAATACGCAATTGCATTTTACGGAATGCTGCACGCGGGCGGCACAGTTACAACAATTAATCCCTCATATACTGCGATTGAAGTTAGCCATCAGCTGCAGGATGCAAAAATAGACCTGCTCGTAACTACTGTGGATTTTTTGGAAACAGCAAAAGCTGCTGTCAATGAGTGCGGCCTGGAAGTCGAAATAGCGACTATTGGCATTATGGATGGGGTGCCTTGCCTGAATGATCTTATGGGGAATGCACAGCATGAACAAACAACTATTGATCTTGAGAGACACGTTGCAGCTTTGCCCTATTCTTCGGGAACTACAGGCCTGCCCAAGGGAGTGATGCTAAGTCATCGAAACCTTGTCGCTAATATCGATCAATTTCTGACTATGTTACCCACGTCTCCTGGAGAAGCAGCAGTAGTTTTTCTCCCGCTGTTCCACATCTACGGCCTAAATGCGTTGCTCTCACCATATCTGGCATCGGGTGGCTGTATCGTCACCATGCCGCGCTTCGACTTC
>JAURGE010000177.1 GCA_030833925.1 Alphaproteobacteria bacterium | reverse complement strand
AAACATAAAGTCTTGGAAGATATAATAAACCAGCCATCCACGAAATAACTGCTATTAAATGTAGAGCTTTAAATAATAAATAATAATTCATTTAATTATATTTTTGTAATCTTGGACATTTTTTAAATTTTTCTGCGCATCTTAAAGAAGAGGTGAATCTTTCTCCTTTGCTGGCTGCTAAAATACTTGATTTTAATGAATTGATGAAATTCTTTTCTATGGTGACCGTGGGCACCCGAATATATTGACTAGAACCATTCTCTTTAGCAAGTTTACTGTATTCTATATCAAGCTCTACTAAAGTTTCAGAGTGTTCTGAAACAAAGGCAACTGGCACAACAATTATAATTTTATTCTTTTTAGACTCTTCTTTGATGACATCATCTGTTGAAGGTCCTATCCATTTAAGTGGCCCAACTCTACTTTGATAGCTTAAAATGTAATTTAAGCCAGGAATGGATAAATGTTTTACTAAAGCATCAACGGTGCTTTCGACTTGCGATTGGTAGGG
>JAURGE010000176.1 GCA_030833925.1 Alphaproteobacteria bacterium | reverse complement strand
TTAAACAGAGATCAGTTAGAAAAAGTTTCAGAAGAACTTAGGGAAGAACTAATCGATGTCGTATCTGAAACAGGTGGTCATCTTGGAGCAGGTCTTGGTGTAGTTGAGCTTACCGTTGCAATTCATTATGTTTTTAATACTCCAAAAGATAAGTTAGTTTGGGATGTAGGTCATCAATGCTATCCGCATAAAATTATTACTGGTAGAAAAAAATTAATTCGAACTTTAAGAAAAGGTGGTGGCTTATCAGGTTTTACTAAAAGGTCTGAAAGCGAATATGATCCTTTTGGTGCAGCACATAGCTCAACATCAATTTCATCAACTTTAGGAATGGCTGTTGCCAAGAAACTTTCAAATGACAATAACAATGTAGTTGCCGTGATAGGTGATGGAGCCATAAGTGCCGGTATGGCTTATGAGGCCATGAATAATGCTGGAGCCTTAAAATCTAAACTAATCGTAATTTTAAATGATAATGACATGTCAATTGCAAGACCTGTTGGGGCGATGAGCA
>JAURGE010000175.1 GCA_030833925.1 Alphaproteobacteria bacterium | reverse complement strand
TTATTGTTTTTATCAATTAAATAAATCATACAAAATTAGAGGATTGGAATATGGTGTTTCACCTGAATTGGATTCAATCATGGTATTGATTATGGCGTGGGTATTAGCACCTATTGATGTATCTATAACTTGGATTAGAATGGTCAAAGCAGCCGAAGAAGCTAGAATTAGACAAAGTAAATTTGAATTAGATACAAAAGATTTCAGAAACGAAGAAACACATATCTATTAATATTAGGAAGCTTGCCAGAGTGGTTGAATGGAACGGTCTTGAAAACCGTCATACTGGAAACGGTATCTGGGGTTCGAATCCCTGAGCTTCCGCAAATTGTAAGGTGGTGAAATTGGGTAGCTCCCTATGGCAAACACACCCACTCGTCTCGTGGGCAGGGATAAAGATATAGAAAAGTAATATGGGTTGACCACAAAGCCGGCTATGTTGTTATTTTTCAAATCTCCCTTTGATAGTTCGATTCTATCCCTTACAGCAATACACATATATTATCTTTTTATATATG
>JAURGE010000174.1 GCA_030833925.1 Alphaproteobacteria bacterium | reverse complement strand
ATTATGATGCGGTGATAAATGTTTCGGCTTTTTCTGGCATTGTCGATTATCAGCCCGATGAATTGATCCTGACCTTGCGCGCTGGCACGCCAATGCATGAGGTTGAATCGACATTAGCCAGCGCAAACCAGATGTTGGCATTTGAAGTGCCTGACCTTCATAAAATTTTGGCCAGCCAGTCGGCGGGAACCATTGGCGGTGTTCTGGCAACCAATGCCAGCGGGCCACGCCGCCTGACCGCGGGTGCCGCGCGTGATTATTTGCTTGGGTTTGATGCTATATCTGGCCGTGGTGAGCGGTTCAAATCGGGCGGTAAGGTGATGAAAAATGTCACTGGCTATGATCTGTCAAAATTGATTTGCGGGTCTTATGGCACATTGGCCATTTTTGACGAGGTGACGCTAAAAACGCTGCCAAAACCGGAAACTAATATCAGCCTGCTATTTCCCTGTGATGATATCACCGCGGCAGTCGCCAGAATTGCCGGTATTTTTGCTAGCCCACATGAACCAAATGCCG
>JAURGE010000173.1 GCA_030833925.1 Alphaproteobacteria bacterium | reverse complement strand
AGCTAATATATAATAGATATGCTTGAATGGATTAAAATTAGAGACGAAGAGACTTGTGAGGTTTATCACGAGCTATACGATCACAATGTATCCGATACTGTTGTTACCATTAGGCAGGATAAACGTCAGTTTCGGGTCCAAATTCTCGATCGTGTACCATTCCATACAAAAAGATTAAATATAGCTAAGAGTGCAAGTCAGCATATCTATGAGCAGACTTGTACGTAGAATAATGGTTATCGAAGGCTACCTGCCAGTCTGTCGAGGGGTTGGATCATTATGATCGGTAATGGAGCGGAGTGGGGGCTACTATTACGCTGTTAATACTGGTCCCGTAGCTCAGCTGGATAGAGCACGTGCCTTCTAAGCATGGGGTCAGAGGTTCGAGTCCTCTCGGGATCGCCATTTCACTCCTGTAGCTCAACGGTTAGAGCTGACCGCTCATAACGGTTAGGTTGGGGGTTCGAGTCCCTCCGGGAGTACGGGTGACGAGCAGCATTGGCGACTGCACCTGACTGTAAAT
>JAURGE010000172.1 GCA_030833925.1 Alphaproteobacteria bacterium | reverse complement strand
AAGACTTCTGGACTACAGAAGATATGACCGCTGCCAACGCTGCTATTGCTGCAAACGAATAGGAGTTTTAAATGGCAACCACTTGGTCTATTACACAGCTTGACTACGCGCTGTCCCAAGACGGACACACAGACGTGGTGAACAATTCGCATTGGCAGTGCGTCGATGCTGACGATGCTGGCAACCAAGCTCGGTCTTATGGCACAGTGGGTATTCCTACTGATGACCTGTCAAACTTCACCCCCTACGCCGATATTACCGAGGCACAGGCTCTTCAATGGACCTTGGATGCCTTGGGTGCAGAGCAGGTTTCAGCTATTGAAGCAGGCGTGGCACAGCAGCTAAATCTTATCGAAAATCCCACAGAGGGTAGCGGCACCCCGTGGGCTTCCTGACCGCCGCATAACTAGGAGCAAGTAATGGCTAAAAACAAAACAGCCCCCGTTACTAGCAATAAAAACTCTGTAACGATTGACGACGTTGAGTATGACATTAACGAGATGACGGAACAGCAGCAGATGCTGCTCAACCAC
>JAURGE010000171.1 GCA_030833925.1 Alphaproteobacteria bacterium | reverse complement strand
ACTAAAATAAGTTATTGTACCGTCCTTAGCAGTATAGTGATCTATTAATTCCTCAAACGTAAACACCTTATTACGTAATTTATTACTATTGCATTCGTAGTATTCTTGAGGTCTACATAAGGTCATAGCCAACTCTTTCTGTGTGGGGAAAGTTAGACTTATTATATTATTGTTTATAACCTTGACCTTCATCAATATACAATAACATTGTCAATACATGATGTCAATAGATATGGCGACCCCGGCAGGATTCGAACCTGCGACCCACAGCTTAGAAGGCTGTTGCTCTATCCCCTGAGCTACGAGGCCGATTTGGTTTAAAAATCTCTTGCGTTGATTGCTTTATCATCTATCCAAACATCATAGGCTGGTTTACCAGTTTTGAAACTATGACATTTGCAACCCCAATGTTCTAATTGGGCTCTAGTAACGTCAGTCCAATCTAATCCTGTATTACCTCCCCTTGCAGTCCAATAGTGTATTGTATGTCCTTGATCATATAAATCATTGACCTTTTTTATTGTTTCAACTATTG
>JAURGE010000170.1 GCA_030833925.1 Alphaproteobacteria bacterium | reverse complement strand
ATGCCTGTTTCTGCCAAAGATAATGTCTAAGGATTGCTTGTAGTGATCTTCCTTCTTGAGATCGTCTGTAACCCAATCAGCCTTGAACCCTTGCCAACCCCTAGCGCAGCACATTTGCAAAGCCTTCTCAAGCGTTAGGTTTGCAAGTCCAGCCTCTCGCCTAATACCTTTCAGCGCAGTTTCGGTAAGCGGTGACTTCTTAGCCTTTCTGATAGCAAGAAAGTCATCCCAAACAGATTCGCTAACGTCACTAGGACGAAGCGAGCTTGCCGAGCGTTGCTTTATATTTGGTTGTTGGTTATTGGTTATTGGTTGTTGGTTATTGGTTGGTTGCACGGTCGTTGAACGGTCGTTGAACGGCTGTTGAACGTCCGTTGAACGCTTGTTCAACGCTCGTTTAGCGGCTGATGCTTTTCCAGCCTTAGAAGCGGCTTCCAATTGCTGGTGATAGTGGGCTATCTCCCTATCGCATCGTTTGTGATGCCAGCTTCCTTCCTCTAGCGTGAAGAACATACCTAAAAGCCCCGATATGGCTTGCTC
>JAURGE010000169.1 GCA_030833925.1 Alphaproteobacteria bacterium | reverse complement strand
TGACCTGATCGACCGTCACCTTGAGGATGTTCTGTTGCAGCTGTTCCAGGCTCTGGGTGCCGACATGGCCGGGCACCAGCGCCAGCGGGATGTTGGGTATGCCGAGCCCTATCGATGTCGCTGCGGCCTGTTTCATGAACCCTTCGCAAACGAGGGAGGAGGTCGGATAGCCTGCGACCTCGCATGCTGCACTGGCCCGCAACACGGCGGGCGTGCAGCTGCCTCAACACGCCATGCCGGAGATGACGGCGTCCACCCCCAGTTCCCGGAATTTCTGCGGCAGCGCGGCGAGTGCTTCCTTTTCATGGTCGCCATGCGTACTGCCGAAGACTTCCCAGCCGATGAACTTCATCCCCGGATGCCGCTTCGCCAGTTCCTCCTTGATCATGTCGAAAATCAGGTCGCCGCGGAACAGTTCGTCCCACAAAAAGGCGATGGTCTTTCCTTCGAGGTCCTGCAGCCGGGGCGCCAGCGGTTTCTGCTGCATCTGGCGGGGTGCGCGCGGCCACAGCACCGCGTGGTTGCCGTCAGGGGTCGGGGTGGAT
>JAURGE010000168.1 GCA_030833925.1 Alphaproteobacteria bacterium | reverse complement strand
CTTTATTGTTTTTAGTTTCATGATTTAATCTTTTGTAATGATTGTGAACAGCCACTGACAAAACTTCTTTAGCTAATTTTTGTCCAATCACATAATCATCTAAAACCTTGCAAATTTCTTTTGGAGTTGGAACACCGTCTTGATGCTTTATCAAAGAAGTTTTGTTTTCTTCCTTAATAATATCCATACATAATTCAACACATTCGTCACAAATAAATACTGTAGGTCCTGCAATTAATTTTCTTACTTCATGCTGGCTCTTTCCGCAGAAAGAACAATAAAGAATGTTTTTGTTATTTTTTTCACTCATAACGAATCAATGTTTAAGTTTTAATTGAGTAGATTCTTGATAGCAAGCAGAAGTTGTGTTGGAAGCTATATCTTGTGTATTATTTTCTTTTTTCCACAACAGAATCTATTAAACCAAATTTTTTTGCTTCTTCTGCTGTCATAAAATTATCTCTCTCAAGAGCTGTTGCTATTTCTTCAACCGACTTGCCCGTATGTTTTGCGTATATTTTATTGAGTCTACCTTTGAGTAATAA
>JAURGE010000016.1 GCA_030833925.1 Alphaproteobacteria bacterium | reverse complement strand
GGATGTTCATTTAACCAAGCATCTAGGGTCATCAAAATACCTGGAGTACAGAAGCCACATTGAAGAGCGTGATGACGTCGAAAAGCCTGCTGCAAAGTTGATAAAGCACCATCGGCAAGCGCCAAACCTTCAACCGTGCGAACATCAAGTCCATCTACCTGCAAAGCATAAGTCAGGCAGGCACGAGCAGGCTGGCCATCAATCTGAATTGTACAAGCGCCACAAACGCCATGCTCACAGCCAACATGGGTCCCGGTTAGACCAAGCTCATGACGCAGAAAGTCTGTAAGCAGTAACCTTGGCTCTGCCTCTCCTTCAACCGATTTTCCATTGAGAGTGAAATTGACTGGGTGACGGCGTCCCTTCTCATAAAGCATGTCTGCGCTCCAGGGCTTCGGTGGCAACCCGTGTACCCAATTTTCTAACAAGTCGGCGACGGTAGGTGGCGTCTGCCTTCTGGTCATCATAGGGATCAATTCCCAAAGCCAGCTCTTCTACGGCATCCCGAACACCACTCAAGTCTAGACCCTCCCAGCGGACAATAATCGGTCTATCAGAGACACCGCCAAGTCCAAATGTGACACCCCCTGCGTCTGCCATCGCTGCGACAGCAACGATCGCAAAGTCACCATGCCGTTCAGCAACTTCCTTAAAAGCATGACCAGTCCCAACTTTTGGTAGGTCGAAACGGACTGAAAGTAGAAGCTCATCGGGGGCAAGAGCTGTCTCAAACATACCTAAATAAAAATCTTTTGATGGAATCTCCCGATCACCTCGCGCTGAACGGGCAAAAACCGACCCACCCATGACCGAAAAGAGAAGTGGCAACTCTGCGGCTGGATCTGCATGGGCAAGGCTACCACACACCGTTCCTCGTGCGCGGGTCTGCACATGACCAATCCATGGCATGGCATCGGCCAAGAGAGGTTGCCTATCTAAGAGGGCAGCGTCCGCAAGAAGCGCAGCCTGGGTTGCTGAACATTTCAGTGTTAAGCCGTGCTCGTCCCACTTTATTTGCTGGAGGCTCGGCGTTTTTGAAATATCTATCAGTACTTCAGGTCGTGCGAGACGAAGGTTGAGCATTGGCCCCAGAGATTGCCCGCCTGCGATAACACGAGCATCCTCTCCAGCATTAGCCAGAGCCGTGACCGCCTCCTCCACGTCTGCGGCGCGAATATAATCAAATTCGCTTGGCTTCATCGTCCTTGTGCCTCCAGGATAGCGGCAACACGCGACGGGCGAAGTGGCAGTTCTATTTGTTCAATGTTAAGGGCGTCTGATACGGCATTTGCTAGACAGACTGGGGCACTCATGGTCGTACCTTCTCCGATACCCTTTGCACCAGTTAAAGTAACCGGTGTTTTCGTACCCGCATGAATAATCTTGAGATCTGGAACTTCACAGGCTGTTGGCAATGGGTAGTCCGCAAGCGTTGCTGCTAGGAAGTTGCCTTCTTCATCGTAAACCAACTCCTCCATCAAAGCAGCTCCCAGACCTTGGGCAAATCCTCCCTGTGTCTGACCATCAGCCATACCCTGATGAAGTATCACCCCAGCGTCATGAGCGCTTACATATTTATCAATGTGGATGTGACCCGTATCGGGATCAACTTCAACCCCACAAAAATCAAAAACAAATCCATAGGCCGCAGAACCATTAATGCGATCTTCTGGGTCGGGTGGTTGTAAAACATCTGGTGAGAAATGAGCGGTCACGCTAATTGCAGGGCCAACACCCTGAGGCAGGGTTGAAGCCGCCCAATGACTTTCGCCAGCAAGCCTTTTGAAATCAATTCCCTTTTCAGGTGCATCTTTTGGGAAAACCTTGCTGTTTTCGAACTCGACATCATTAGGTTCACAGTCAAATTTAGCGGCAGCGATTCGCGCCAAACGACCCCGCAATTCGCTCGCAGCGCGAACCCCAGCGCTGCAGACTGCTCCAGCAAAACGGCAGGAATAATTACCTGAGGCAATCGACCAAACGTCTCTTCCCGTATCCAACTCTGACGAAACCCGAATTGAAGCAAGATCAATACCGAGTATCGGAGCCACTACCTGCGCCATTACCGTTCTGTGGCCTTGGCCCTGAGGTACTGAGGCAATCGTAATAGAAACACCACCGAGGGCATCGACAGAAACAGTGGCTGTAGCCTGTGCACCACCCTTAGGGCCTGATCGTTCTCGCTCCTCAGGCGTAAGAGCTGTCGTAATATATCCCATGTTAGAGATGGTCGGCTCAACACAGGCGGCATAGCCAATTCCATATAACCTTCCTTGAGCTCGCGCAGCATCACGCCGAGCTTTCAATTCAGTGAGACCGCCATCTTGTGCCGCTCTCGCCACCACGTTGGCGTAGTCTCCAGAATCGTACCGACCACCGGACGCCGTAATATAAGGCATTGCAATCGCCGGGACTAAGTTTCGTTGAATTACCTCTAAGGGGTCTAATCCAAGACCTATCGCAATTCGTCGGACAAGTTGCTCCAATGGGAAGTAAACTTGAGGTCCGCCAAAGCCACGATTCAAGCCGGTTGGGGTTTTATTGGTGACGACAACGCGATTGCGTATCGAGAGATTTGATACAGCGTATGCACCCGTCATCGCAGTGTGCATTCGGTAAAGAGTAGCGGGCTCGGGAGCCTTCAGATAGGCACCAACGTCCTCAATCTGATCCCAATCTAAGGCATGGATACGACCAGCTCCATCCACCGCCGCCTTAAGGTTAACAACACGATTGGTAGCACTACCTGCTGCAGTTAAATGCTCCATACGATCTTCGATCCACTTGACTGGCCGACCAGAGACACGAGAAGCAAGGCCCATCAAAACCGCATAGGGAGCTACTCCCTGCTTAATTCCAAAGCTGCCGCCGGAATCAGGCGGTGTTTTGATGCGAAGGCGATTTGCTGGCACGCCCAACGCCATCGCCATAACAGGATGAACTGCATAAGGCCCTTGGAAATGCGTTGTAACCTCATAGGCATCTTCAGCTGAATCATAACTTGCAATAAGTCCCATGCATTCGATTGGGGTCGCCATCGAGCGAGGGTATCTAACTTGAATTTCAAAAGTGCGATTTTCTGGGTTAGCAAAAACTAATTCAGGTTCTCCATACGAAAACGAACGTTCGGATGCGAGATTGGATCCCTGAGAGGGGTGCAGAACACTAGCCCCATTAGTGAGGGCAAATTCAGGATCAACTGCAGCGGCGAGAGGTCGGTAGCTAACCTCAACTAATTCTGCCGCATCCTCAGCAATATAGCGGTTTCGAGCTAACACAACCGCCACCGGCTCGCCAACATAACGTGCCCTATCAATTGCTATAGGATAGTGCTCAATACGAGAACGCACCGCGACCAAGAAAGGTCGCATGAGTTTTTCTATATCCCGACCCGTTACGACTGATACCACCCCTGGCAACGCCAAAGCCTCTGTTGCACAGATGTCTAGAATTTCAGCATGAGGATGCGGAGAGCGCAAAATAGCTGCATGAAGTGTCCCTGGTGGCACACCTAAATCATCAACGAAGCGCCCCTTTCCCATTAAAAGAGCGGCATCCTCAACTCTTTCTGGCGATTGCCCAGACGCCATCTCGTTTGCCATGAAACCTCCGATTAAACTGCTGCGGTCAATACGCCAACACACAGGATATGTCTCAAGGAGCCAAAGCCCTCCTTTAGCTTAAAAATCCAGCCCGCCGTGATAGTCGCGTGTTCCCCAGTCACGGAGCCAAAGGCGGACGAGAAGACGCTTTAAATTGGGGTTGCCCCAGTCCTCGAAACCTGTGCGACGGTGACCAATACGGCGATTATCGAGTATTTGAACCTGACCTGGCTCAAAAGTGAATGAGACGTCCATGCCAGGAGCATTCATCTGCGCTTCCAAGGCATCTAATGCCTCTACTCCAAGTGCATCGATTGTTGTGCCTGCTAGCTTGTGACCGTTTGTAACCTGAAATCGTGAAAGACGAGCAAGAAGTCTATCTTTTTCGACTGCAAACAACGGGTGGTATGTGGTCATCACATCATCTGACGCGTGTTCACGCTGCCTGTCAAAGTAAAATGGGCGATATAGACGTTCCAACAAATCAGGACGCTTGTGTCTAAGCGCCTCGTGAGCAGCCTCCAAAGAAACAATATGAGAAATGCCTCCACTCTTCGCTGCACGAAGACACAGCAATGAGACATAGTTGGGCGGGCAAAGGTTATAGCTATTATCCGTATGAAAATTTTGCTCTGCATTAGTCTTATCTGGGCGGACACCATTGCCCGGTGGACGGCCAGTATCAGTCACATCGTAGACAAGATCTCCGACCCAATTTTGTGCTACTGGTCGTTCAATTAACGAGCATAAAATCCAGTAGGCGGTTTTCGCACCTTTTTCCCCAAGAAGATCTAGCGGCAGACGGTCAATAAGTGCGAAGCCGACTCCGTCTTTCAACTCGGCTGAAACACCAGAGATAAAATGACTGGTTTCAGACAATTCAAACTCAGCAACTTTCGCTTCAACAATTGGGAGTCCTGAAAGCGTGTGCTCTTTGACCGCAATTATTAGTTCTTCGGCAACTTCCTTTGGCAGATCAAATCTGCCAGCTTCCGATGCCAATTCACTCCCGCGCCAAGCATGTCTGCTAGCATCTAACATTATGGCTCCATTTTTCCCGACAAATCGATAAGCTGAAATATTCAAAAACGCTATAGCCACTCGCTATAAGCGGCACAGTTATGTGTTAAGGGTATAAAGCAGTCTGACAACAGTGACGGGAAATGCGAAATGTTTTCTACCCTAGCACCGGTCGCTGCATTACTCTTAAGCGTTGCCTTTTTATTGATGGGTAGCGGCCTGCAAAACACCCTTGTCCCAGTGCGAGCTGAGATCGAAGGTTTCCAGGCTCTAGCACTCGGCGGCCTTGGCGCAGCTTATTATTTTGGCTTTATGATTGGATGTATAGCAGCGCCTTTGATCGTCCAACGGGCCGGCCATATCCGGTCATTCGTTGCAATGGTGTCAATTGGCTCGTCCGTAGCGCTTGTTCATCCAATCTTTGTTGAACCTTGGACATGGATCGGGTTGCGCATTATCACAGGCTTCTGCCTTGCTGGCCTTTTTATGATCATTGAGAGTTGGCTAAACGAACAAGCAACAAACGAAAGTCGTGGAGTAATCTTTTCCACCTATCTAGGCATCAATCTTTCTGTAATCACGATTGGCCAACTTCTAATAACGATTGATGATCCCGAAGCATTTTCTTTGTTCGCGCTTGCCTCGATCCTGGTGTCACTTGCAGCTGTTCCATTATCTCTGACACGCTCACAAGAACCTGTGGCACCGAACCGAGTCAAATTAAGGATCTTGAGACTGTATCGGATGTCCCCCGTTGGATTAGTGGGATCATTCAGTGTTGGTCTTTCTAATGGTGCATTCTGGACTCTGGGACCGGTCTTTGCATCAGTTAGTGGTGATGGAGCAGAGAGCGCAGCAGTCTTTATGGCTGTTGGCGCACTAGCAGGTGCAGCTGGGCAGTGGCCAATTGGTCGACTTTCCGACCGAATGGACCGACGAATCATTATAATGATTGCCTGTCTACTAGCTGCCATAGCAGACCTATTAATGGCGATTTTTGGCAGTGATAACCCAACCTTTCGGCTTATTTGTGTAGCTGGCTTCGGTGTCTTCGCCTTACCAATTTACGCGCTAGCTGCGGCACACATGAACGATATGGTTACGGACTCAGGATTCGTAGAGGCAGCCGGAGGCCTATTGCTAACGTTCTCAATTGGAGCCGTCTTAGGTCCGCTTGCTGCATCAGTAGCAATAAGTGTGATGGGTCCTGCAGGATTATTTTCAGTTATAGCCGTTGTTCATCTATCGATGACTGTGTTTGTCGCATCTAGGATGCGCATCCGCAGGGCAAAGCCAAACGATGAAAGAGGTGACTTCACCGAGGCTGCACTAGCTGCCCAAACTGTAGCGGCAGTTGAAGAGTTAGAACCCTCAACAATCGCAGATTAATTATTTTTCGGAATGAAAGGTTAAAACCTACTTGGCGGCAAACGCCGCCTCGTAGGTTCAATGTGGCTTATCTACCTTTGAAAATGGGCTTACGTTTCTCCATAAAGGCGGTCTGACCTTCCTTGTAATCTTCACTGGCGAAGCAGGCTTCAACCATTTCATCTAACTTGGCAAAGTCGCGATCGGCTTCATGGGCAATTGCTGTCTGCACTGCGAAGTTAGCCGCGGCTACTGTAAGAGGCGCGTTTTCAGCGATCATTCCAGCATACTCGGCAACGGCAGCATCAAGTTCATCAAGCCCAACTACCTTATTTACCAGCCCCATTCGCCACGCTTCTTCAGCATTAAACTTTCTAGCAGTGAAGAAGATTTCCTTAGCGTAGGCAGGTCCAACCAAATTAACCAAACGCTTCATACCAGGGTACCGGTATCCCAAGCCAAGACGCGCAGCTGGCACAGCATAGACTGTGTTATCGGCAGCGATTCGGATGTCAGCTGAAAGCGCAACAGCGAGGCCACCGCCAATACAGAAGCCTCGGATCATAGCGATCAAAGGTTTTTCGCAATTTTCAATTGCAGCGTAAGCAGCGGCACTGGTGGCATTATACAAAGTTACCTGCTCAGGCGTGGAGCGCTTCTCCTTGAACTCTGAAATATCGGCGCCCGCAACAAAAGACTTGTCACCAGCACCTTTCATTACGATGCAACGCACATCGTTTTGAGCAACAAGAGTATCAAAGATCTTTGGAATTGCTTCCCACATCTCAAACTTTACCGCGTTTCGCCGCTCAGGATTATTGAACGTGACCCAGCCAACGCCATCGATCACTTCTACGATCATATATTCGGTGCCAAAATCGAGTTTCATGTCCGTACTTTCTAATTCCTAGGATAGTTAGATGACGCCGTCGTCACGCATAGCGGCAATAGCGTCAGAGGAATAGCCAAGATCTGCAAGAATCGCGTCAGTATGCTCGCCCTGTTCGGGTGTCGCAGAGCGAATGGTGGAAGGTGTGCGAGACATCTTTATCGCCTGGTTAACAATTTCGAAGGTACCAAGGCGGGGATGATTGACAGGTACAGCCATTCCAACATGCTGTACCTGAGCATCTTCGAACATCTGGTCCATGGAGTAGATCGGACCACAAGGGCAGCCAGCCGAATTTAAATGTTCGATCCAAAAGGCGGATGGCTTATGGCATGTGATGGCGTCTATCGCCGCATTCATTGCCTTCCGGTTTTTGGATCTGAGCACGCCAGTTGAAAAATCTGGATGAGTTTTAAGCTCTGGTGCATCTATCGCGTCACAAAATCTTTCATAGATTGCCTGTCCCGCAACAGCGATATTCACATGACCATCAGACGTCTTAAAGACACCTGTGGGAATTGAAGTCGGATGATCATTGCCAGCTGACTTTGGCACTTCTTTATCTTTGAGATAACGCGCAGCCTGGAAATCCAGCATCTGAATTTGGGCTTCAAGCAAAGACGTCTTGACCCACTGTCCCTTACCCGATGTCTCTCTCTCCAAGAGAGCTAGAAGGATACCTTGCGCACACAACATTCCAGCTGAAAGATCGGCGATAGGAATGCCTACACGCATGGGGCCACCGCCTGCCTCTCCAGTAATCGACATAAGCCCTCCCATGCCCTGGGCAATCTGATCAAAACCTGGGCGATCAGCATAGGGGCCATCCTGGCCAAAACCGGATATTGAACCCAAGATTATGCCTGGATTAATTTTAGCCAAACTATCGTAATCAATCTTAAGCCGGTGCTTAACGTCAGCTCGATAGTTCTCGACTACGATATCCGCCACTTCAACCAACTTATAGAATGCCTCAAGACCTCTTGGGTCTTTGAGGTTCAAGGTCAGCGAGCGCTTGTTACGGTGAAGATTTTGAAAGTCAAAACCGTCTCTAGCACCACCGAGTCCTTCCTTACCGTCAGGAGGAGACTCAACCTTTATGACATCTGCACCCCAATCAGCGAGCTGCCGGACACAAGTTGGCCCGGCGCGCACTCGAGTTAGGTCAAGCACCTTAAATCGAGAAAGTGGCATTCCAGTAGTAGCGCTCATAGTCTTTTATCTCCTTAGCCAAACGCCTGTATGCCGGTTATCGAACGGCCAAGGATAAGAGCATGCACATCGTGCGTACCTTCATATGTATTTACCGCTTCCAGGTTCATCATGTGTCGAATAACTTTATACTCATCGGAAACGCCATTCCCGCCGTGCATATCGCGAGATAAACGAGCAATATCGAGGGCTTTACCGCAATTGTTTCTTTTTATAAGTGAAATCATCTCTGGGGCTGCACGACCTTCATCCATTAAACGACCAACCCGAAGCGCAGCCTGAAAACCCAGAGCAATCTCTGTCTGCATGTCAGCAAGCTTTTTCTGGATTAGTTGATTAGCACCCAGTGGCTTACCAAAGGCAGTGCGGTTCATGACGTATTCACGACTTGCACGCCAACATGCCTCAGCCGCACCCATAGAACCCCACGCAATTCCATAACGAGCCTTATTTAAGCAACCAAATGGCCCGCCTAAACCCTTGGCATTAGGGAGTAAATTTTCGTCCGGTACGAAAACGTTGTCCATGACTATTTCGCCAGTTGGCGAAGCCCTAAGCGAGAACTTTCCTTCAATTTTTGGGGTTGTAAGACCCTCCATACCGCGCTCCAGAATGAAGCCGCGTATATCACCTGACTCATCCTTGGCCCACACAACAAATACATCGGCAATAGGAGAGGATGTAATCCACATCTTGGCGCCATTTAACCGAAACCCACCATCGACTTTAACTGCCCTGGATTTCATTCCACCCGCATCAGAACCATGGTCTGGTTCTGTAAGACCGAACGAGCCCACATGCTCACCAGAAGCCAGTTTTGGCAGATGTTTCTGTTTCTGCTCTTCAGAGCCATAAGTATGGATGGGATACATCACCAAGCTTGACTGAACACTCATTGCTGAACGGTACGCGCTATCACAACCTTCAACGGCACGAGCAAGTAAGCCGTACATCACAGCTGAACCACCAGGACAGCCGTATCCCTCTAAACCAACACCAAGAAAACCGGCCTGACCTAGTTTCTTGTAGATATTACGGTCAAAAGTTTGGTTGCGATTGGCTTCCAACACACCAGGCTCAAGTTCAGCCTCTACAAATTTCACACCCGCTTCAAAAGTCAAACGCTCTTCTTCTTCAAGCTGGTCCGCAAGGTAAAAGGGATCAGTCCAGTCGAAGGGTGGCAGCTTGCTGACCTTGGTACCAGCTGCGGTCGAATCAGGCATGGGAATTCTCCAACAAAAAGTCCAATTATTGAGGCGTAAACCAAACTCTTTTTAGTTCAATCTTCAGATAAATAACTTATAGCTCGGATAACAGAATTCGGGGAGGTAGGCTATGCGCCGCACTGATTGCGGATGATCCTATCCAGACAGACCATAGAATTGAATTCCTGAACTATGAGCTCATCGCTTCTGACAAAACTCCTGTAGGCTTACTCAACCTTGTTTATACAAGACCAGCCGAAACCCATTGATCTAATTGCGCCAAACTCTGGTCTCGACCCATCGGCTCTATATTCACCACGACCCGCTCTATCCCAGAGTCAGCGTAACGCTTCAACATTTCAGGGTCATGCTCGCCACCGAATATAGTGATAGGGATGCTACGACCAGCCTCCCGTTCCATAGCCCTGAATTCCGGCAACTTCTCTAGGATATGGTACGTAGGCCTGCGGGCGTGGGGCAGCCAAGCATCGGCATACCTTAATGCCCGGCGGGCACCGTAGGGGAAAGCTCCTCCCAAATAGACTGGTGGCGGCGCTGGCAGTTTTGGCCACGTTTGCATTGGACCGAAATTTACGAGATCGCCATGGTATTCTGCTGTTTCATCCCGCCAAATGATCCTCATAGCCTCAATTTTTTCTCGCATTAGCTTCATACGGGATGAAGGATCAACTCCATGATTAATCATTTCATCCGTATTCCAACCGGCACCAACGCCGAACAGGAAACGACCGCCGGATATCACATCAAGAGACGCCACAGATTTTGCAGTTTGAAAGACATCACGTTGTGGCACCAAACAAATGCCAGTTCCTACTTTCAAAGCAGTGGTTGCACCGGCGGCTGCCGTCAAAGTCACGAACGGATCCATCACTTGAAAATATTTCTTAGGAAGTTCTCCACCTTGCGGCCATGGAGAGTTGCGAGTGAGCGGTATATGGCTGTGCTCTGGCGCCCAGAGGCTTTCAAAGCCGCGCTCTTCTAACGCTTTGGCAAGTTCCGCTGGCCTGATGGAATGTTCTGTAAAAAAAAGCGCAACGCCAACATGCATAAGCTTAACTCACTTCTTTGGATGTTGATGGTTAGGGGACACTTCAATACATCCCTTTTTTTCAGCGATCTCGCCAAGCCTTTGGTTACGGTCAACCAGTGAACGCATCTCGATCTGCTCAACATCAGAGAGGTCAACAGCTAAGACGGCCGGCCAAAATAAAGTTCGACTTACGGCGACAGCAATCGTGTTTCCTGTTGCTATTCCTTCGTCGATTTTGGCAAGCTTAGCCGCTTTAATGCGATTATCAGCCATAAGCCCGATGATCTCGGAACACTTCAGTGAAGCATCACCTGGCTGCGACAGCGGTACAAGTTGAGCCTGACGAGTTTGGCATGCAACAAGCGTTGTCGTCAGCACAAGAATCGTGATGATGCGCACGTCCAGTACCTTTTTAAAACGTTTCAAGTTTAGAGTGTGTCAAATGACAAAGCATATGCTTGGCTATCGATCAATCAAGCGCGTGTGCGCGGTTATTTTAATAGGGCTCAGCATTTCAGGTTGCGCCAAACCAGCAAGCGTGAAAACGATGATTTCTAGCTCACGAGCCGGGTCTTCATCACCTCTAGACCTTAACCTGATAAACTCTGTCTGTGTCAAATTAGTTGATGGTGGAAAAACCACCAATCCTCTTTGGGTATCAGAAGTTGATAACGCTAGCTTCCTTATAGCTTTAGAGGCCTCATTAAAGAATAATGGACTGCTTGCAGAAACACCTGATTCCTGTCGGTACGATATTGAAGTGCATCTACTTGGATTATCCCAGCCCTATATCAGTTTGGACGTTGAAGTAACGGCTAATGTTAACTACCGGATGCGGAAGGCAGGTGTCGAAGAACCTTACCTTCTTAAAACGATTCAGACCTCTTACACCGCTCGATTCACGCAAGACAAATTGTTGTGGGGAAACCGGCTTAAAGAGGCAAATGAAGGATCAGTCCGTAAAAACATAGGCGAATTTATCGATGCTGTTTTAGCCCGCCCACCAGTATCGTAATTATCTCATCCGCACTTAAGCAAAAACTGATAACTATCCCGCATTTCCTGAGCAGAGCATTGATGCGAAAAAAATCAACCATCAGGAATGCGATGTATTTTAGATTGGTGTTACGATTTTTCATTGACGACCCTGAAGCCTGGAATGACTTACTCTTTGGAAGGCGAAAATGCTGATAGGTCAAATTAGTGATAGCCACATGCTCCCTCCAGGGGAGACTAACCATGCAGGGATTGATCCGGCAGCACGGCTTAAAGCCGCCGTAGACGCGATGAACCACGCTAATCCCGATCTAGTTCTTCATACTGGAGACATAGCACACCATGGGACACCCGAGGCTTACGCTCTTGCCAAGGAAATCTTAGAAAAATTAGAGGCACCAATATACTTGATACCTGGCAATCATGACGACCGCGCTAGTATGCGATCTGTCTTTTCAAGTGAAAATTGGATGCCAGACAAGAAAACTCCATCGGCTTTCATTCATTATGAGATTGATGCCGATCCTCTTCACATCATCATGCTCGACAGCCTTCTGCCAGGACAAGTTGGCGGCCAACTATGTGATGATCGTTTGGAATTTCTAGCAAAACAATTGGACCACGATACGAGACCCACCATTATTGGCATTCACCATCCGCCTATGGCCCCTGGCTTGGGAGGGTTTGCAAAAATTGGCCTTGAGGGTGCAGATAAGCTGGCAGAAATTGTCTCCAGACGGCAACAAGTAATTAGGATCATAGCCGGTCACAATCATCGTAGTGTAATGGGTGTCTGCGGAGGGGTGCCGGCGGTCGTAGCACCTTCATGCGCCTTTCCATTTGCTTTTAACACAAATAAGGATGCCTCTATTTCAATAGCATTCGAACCGCCGGGAGCTGCCCTTCACATTTGGGAAAAAAATGAGGGACTTGTTTCACACACCATATCAATTGGAGACTGGCCACCCCCCAGGGCTCTTCGATAAAGTCTAAAAGACTAGTCCCTAAAGTCAGCCATAACAGGCGCGTGATCAGATGGCTTTTCCCAACCGCGCGCCTCTTTGATAACAGTCGCAGCGGTGCACGCGTTAACGGCACCCCCAACACCCCATATGTGGTCGAGCCGACGGCCACGGTTGGCTTCTTCCCAATCCTTAGATCGATAACTCCACCATGAAAACAATGGCACATTTTCTGGGATCTGACGGCGCACTAGATCTACCCAACGCCCTGAAACCTGAGCTTTTTCTAGAGCCTCCACCTCAATGGGTGTATGGCTAACGACTTTTAGCAATGCTTTATGAGACCAAACGTCATTTGGCAGGGGTGCAACATTGAGATCACCGACCAAAATAGCGTCAGTATTTGCCTGAGCTTCTCCCCAAGCTGCCATTTCAGAGAGAAAATCTAACTTGTGCCTAAATTTATCATTGATCGTTGGGTCTGGCTCATCTCCTCCGGCTGGGACGTAAAAATTATGAACTGAAAATCCATTCTTGAGCTTGGCGCCAACGTAACGACCATCTTGCTTTCCACACCAATCACGACCTTCCAGTCGTTCCATTTGAATTTTTGAGAGAATGGCAACACCATGATAACCAGGGAACCCCTCCATTTCGATGTATTGAAAACCAATGGCCCTGATTGCTTCAAAGGGAAATTTCGTCTTATCCGCTTTAATTTCTTGCAGACAAACAACATCTACTTCGGTTGCTGAAGCTAATCTTGCGAGGCCATCAAGACGCAAGCGAATTGAATTTACATTCCACGTAACTAGACGCATTGGGCAAACCTTTGGAGCATTTGTGAGCTAGGATTGATAGCTGCATGTTTGTGTTGGATAGAACCGCAAATTGCTGCATCTCCATGTGATGAGTTTCGTAATCACAATTTTGAAGTGGCAATCCCTACTCAATTTACGACCCGAAAGAGAACTCAGCGCAAATTCGCAGCGTCTTAGTTCGATCAACCGGCTATTGATTTACGAATACGTCCTATAACAGCGTCTGGGTTTTCAAACGGCATCATGTGGCTGGTGCCGTTAATACGATCTAAAAAACCTTTTGGCGCCTGTTGCGCCGCCACACCCTGCGCCTTAGTTGCCCAACTTGGGGCTGGCCCTTGGGTTGCGGGGTCGCTTTCAACAAAAACAACTGGCCGATCAAATCGTGCGAGGGCAGCGAAGGTAGAGGTATCCATTGTTAGCCTGTAACCTGCCGCTTCTGCTGCAGCCGAGCATCTTAACTCCCATCCGTTACCATCAATCCTTGGCGAAAGAGTTGCCTGAGCAAAGGCTGCAAGCATGTCTTTCCGCCAATTACAGAAACCCGGTCGCTCCTTTAACTGTGCTGCAAATTCTGGAGGAGAAGGAAGAATTTGCTTTCTTTTAGTTGCCCTCCCTGAGAGCACGTGTCCAAGAGAAGCAGCGCCCGCATGCAAGATAATATCTGGGGTCGGTGCTAAAGGCGGTTCAAATAAGGTCATTGAACGGAAAGGCGAAAGACCAAAAACCGCGCCCATTCGCAATCCAGCAAGGCCAGACATAGAGTGAGCGGCAAAATGGAGAGGCTGTGTAGGCGAACGCTCGCGTACAGATTTTATAACAGCAATCATATCAATCGCGAGGCGGTCCGCCGATATTGTGCGGTCATAATCACCACCGGGATCAGCAGACCCTCCATGAGCACGGAGGTCAGCGGCAAAAATGTCAAACTCACGCGCTAATTCGCTAAGAATTGGAGCATAGGCACCAGATGCAAAGCCATTTGCATGACCCCAAAACAGTGCTGACCTACCTCCGGTGTTGCTGCGCCAGCCGTAGACTCTAAGCGCTAATTGATCTGCTCCATTAACTACCCAGCTGTCCGCAATCGAGATATCAATAGTGGGAGAACGAGCGTTCATCTTGGCAAGATGAAAATTATTCGGCAGCCACTAGGGCTTTGCCACTAGCGTGGGCCTGAACTGCGGCACCAAAGGCCTCAAATAACTTTCGAGAAGGCAAATCTTCCCTAAAGGTTGCTTCCGGGTGCCACTGCACACCTAAAACCCAGCCTGGGGCACTAGGCATCGAAATGCCTTCAACAACCCCATCTTCAGACAACGCCTCAACTATCATGCCAGGAGCAGGTTGGTTTACTGCCTGTGCGTGCAAAGAGTTTACAAGCACTTCTTCATTCCCAAAGATTTTCTGAAGCATACCACCTGCAGTTAGCTTAACTGAATGAGCCAATCCTGCACGTTGGCCCGGTGGCAATGCCTTATTGGAGCGATGGTCACGTTTACCAGGCAAGAGGTGAACATACTGATGTAATGTTCCTCCCATAGCGACATTTAGCTCCTGAATACCTCGGCAGATAGCAAAAACTGGAATGCCCCTTTCAATCGCGCCGCGTATCATAGGAAGCGTAGTATTGTCCCTATCCAGGTCAATCAACGTTTCGGAGGAAGCTATTTTCTCTCCATAAAAGTCTGGGTGCACGTTGGATGGACTACCAGTCAAAAGCAGACCCGAAATATGGTCTAATAATGGCTTCGGGTCGGCCTTTCGCCCGACCGCTGGAAGTATAATTGGCAGCACCCCAGAAACTTCAGCGAGGCTCTCGATATGCCGGTGGCTCGCCGTGTGCATCTTGAAGGTATTTACCTCCTTTAGACATGCGGAAACAGCTACCAGGGGTGTATTGTGATCAACCATCAATGCTGCTCAACAACCTGAATGAGATTTGACTGAACAAGAAAACCTTACCTGAGTTCCCAGCGTAATCCAAACCAAGGTCAAAACCAATTTGTTACAAGCTCAACTTAATTCGGACGAGGCGGCTCATCATCATTTGCAGCCTCCGGACGGGATGAAAGCTCTAAAAGTGCCTGCAACATCTCCGCTCTGTCCATAACTGTTTTACTTTGGAGCAAGGCCTGTTTTTCAGCCGGGTAAAACGGACAAGCCATTGCCAGCGCATTTACCAAAGGCTCATCTTTCAAACGGGAAATGGCCTCTTGATCAGTGCTTAGACCCCGGCCTCCAAGATATCGAAAGAATGCTGCTAACAGCGCGTCGCGATCAATACTCTTTGCTCCGTCAAAGGATCGAAGGTCATCTACGAATTCAGAATAATCCGCCTGCACACTCCTATATCCATGCCTCAGGGGCAGCTCCTCGGTTACCCTTAACCGAATGACACCTTCTAACGTTAATTGCCAACGTCCATCCTCGAGACGCTCCTCATTGATAATGCGTCCAAGACAGGCCACTGGATACAATTCTGGATTAATCTCTGCCGACGAAGGATCGCGCGGCTGTATCATTGCAATCATGCCGTCGCCAGCCAGAGCGTCTTCTGTCATCGCACGATATCGAGGCTCAAAGATATGTAACGGCAAATGCGCACGCGGCAGAAGAAGCACCCCAGCAAGAGGGAAAACGGGCACATTCGCAGGCAAACCAGCTGCAAGGTCACTCGAGACCATGATTTTACTCAGCCTTAAGAAAATAAAATGGAAGATAGACGCCGACGAGCCGCTAATGTTTGCTCGTCCATCGGCCCCCAGGCCTCGAAAAATTTAACAAGTTGCTTACGCGCTGCCTCTTCGTTCCAAGAACGGTCAGCAGCAACAATATCAAGCATAGCATTAGCAGCATCTTCTGCCTTACCTGCAGCAAAATAAGCCATGCCAAGGTCAAAACGGGCTTGGTAATTCTTGGGTTCAGCCTCGATCTGCTGAAGCAAGACCTCAACCTGTGCCATATCTGCGCCTACGGTTTCTCCAGCGAGATCTACTGCGGATATAGCACTCGCAACAAAGGGATCGTTTCGATCTTTTTCTGGAATACGCTCAATAAAGTCGTTTGCGTTTTCAAGGTCACCTTCTACCAAAGCAGCTCGAGCTAACCCAGCAAGCGCTGTCGCATTGTCTGGTTCATGCTGGATTACTTGAGCAAAAATGCTGGCCGCCGCTGACCAATCACCAGCTTCACCAGCTTCCTTTGCCTGCTCGATCGCTTCTTCAATGGGGCTCTTAACCTCTCCACCAACCAAGCGTTCTACAAAACTGCGGACCTGACTTTCAGGAACAGCCCCCTGAAAACCGTCCACCGGGCGCCCCTGTTTGAAACCATAAACCATAGGAATGGACTGAATGCGCAGTTGCTGGGCAATCTGCTGATTTTCGTCAATGTTCACTTTCACCATGCGAACTTTGCCCTGAGCTGCATGGACCACCTTTTCCAAAATTGGTGTCAATTGCTTACAAGGCCCGCACCAGGGCGCCCAAAAGTCAACTATAACTGGGGTTTCATTAGACGCCTCAATCACATCTGCCATGAAATTAGCGATGTCGGTGTCTTTAATAAAAGCTGAACCACTATTGGGTGGCATTGCGCCAGCATTGACTATGTTTTCCATGATAACCGCAGTCCTGTCTAACAAAAACCTGTTGTGGAATTGCCGGCTAATTAACTATAGCGACAAATGCCCTTAGCGCCGAGCCGCTTAGATTGCAGTCAGCATCTAACAAAATGCGTCGCAGTTCGCAATTTTCAACACCTTAAAATCTCGCAAGCAACTAATCTCTGATTTCAGAAGCTAGACATTTCACCCAACCCAGCTCCAGCGGCCCGACCAAAAGATTCCAGTTCTTTGCCGCCTAACTTACCTCAACTAAGCCAATTTTAATAAGTAAATCCGGGGCAAGCTGGATATTTATTCAATCACGAAAGCGAATAATCTGTCCGTCAAGACATGAAGGGCAAAGTAACATCTTTACAAACCGTGGCTTCCCAAAGCCTCCCGACCTATCTACAAGGATGTTCAATCCGGGAGCTAAGTCGATGGCTAAACTTACGCAGTTGGAAAGGCTCTGCGAAAAAAAAGGGCTTAAGATGACGGATCAGCGGCGAATCATTGCCCGCGTCATCTCCGATGCAGAAGACCATCCTGATGTGGAAACCGTCTATCGGCGAGCCACAGAAATTGACTCTCGTATTTCTATTGCAACCGTATATCGCGCTCTCAAGCTTTTTGAAGATGCCAATATCTTGGTTAGGCATGATTTTGGAGAAGGTCGCGCTCGCTATGAAGAAACCGGAGAACACCACGAACACTTAATAGATATAGAAAGCGGTGAAGTTATCGAATTTGTCGATGCTGAGCTTGAAGCTTTGAAAGAGAAGGTTGCAGCCAGATTAGGCTATGACCTTGTCGATCACCGCCTAGAACTTTATGGCAGAAAAAGAAAGAAAGACGCGTAGGTTAAGCCTAAGACACATAGCCCGCACGCTGATCGGCCAATCGCGCTTCCGGGTCACGCTGCGCGGGATCACCCCATCCACCTCCCCCAGACGTATCAAGACGAACTTTATCTCCACGCTTTAACTGCACACCGGAAATTTTAGATGGCAGCTGTTTGGTGTTACCGTCTCGCGTCAACATAAATCTTCCTGGAGCTCCTGGCTTGCCGCCGTTCAGGCCATAGGGGGGAAACCTAAAACGATCGAAATTACCAGAAAGCACACCCCAATCCGCCTCCAATCTCCACTCTCTCGCCAATCCAAGTCCGCCTCTGTACTCACCATCACCACCAGAGTTTGGGATCAATCCATACTCTGTAAAAACGACTGGAAAGAGCGCTTCACACATTTCCAATGGAGAGTTAGCGAGGTTATGGAACCCTGCAGAGAAACCATTGGCACCATCTGATTCTGGATGCCCACCCCAACCTCCTACTTCTATCTCGAAATAGACCCGACGTTCACCTGAGGCATCGGGCGCGGACAGCGCCGCCACATAAGAAACGCCGTAATATGCCGCGGGGATAGCCTCGGGGTTGGCAATAGCCAACGCACCTAGCACCGTTGTTACAATTCTATGCCCAGTAGCCATTCTATTTGCCACCGGTGCTGGAGATCTTGCTGAAACTACAGTTCCTTCTTGCGCAATAATCTCGATGGGACGGTAAGCACCGGTATTAGCCATGACACCACCGCCAGCAGCCATCAAAAGTGCGCAGTACACTCCTGATTTTGCCATATTCACGGTGCAGTTAACTGGGCCTGGAACCTGAGGGCTAGAACCAGATAAATCAATCAACGCTTTATCGCCTTCGATCGTAACTGAAGCCCTAATTTTTATTCCGATTGCCTCCTGACCATCATCATCGACGAAGTCTTCAAAGGTATAGGTCCCATCTGGAATAGCGGAAATCGCTGAACGCATCGCAACTTCAGATTGATCCAAAACAGCGGCCATAGCGGCCTGGACCACTGCTATTCCATATCGATCAACAAGGCGGAGTATAGCGCGTGCCCCTACATCAAGAGCAGCTAACTGTGCAGCGATATCACCTCCGATCTTCTCTGGCTCACGGCTATTGCGTCGAATTACAGCAAGAATTGAAGCATTCATCCGCCCGCCATCGACCAACTTGATTGGGGGCAGGCGTAAACCTTCCTGGTACACCTCCTGTGCTCCAGCGAAATAACTACCTGGCGCACCACCACCAATATCAACGTGATGAACAATGGTTGCTGAAATCGCGACCCGCTTCCCATCTCTGTAGATTGGCTTGTAGGCAACAAAGTCCGGAAGATGTTGGCCGCCAGCATAGGGGTCGTTGGTTAGTACGACGTCACCTTCGTTCCATTCAGAAAGTGGAATCCAATTGGTAACAATCTCCTCAAGGCACACCGACATGCTATTCAGATGAACAGGAATACGTGTGGACTGAGCTACAGCATTTCCTGAACCATCAAAGATTGCTGTCGAGTAATCGAGAGTTTCCCGAACCACGGTCGAACGCGCAGTTCGCCAGATCGAAATGTTCATTTCCTCAGACGCGGCCACCAAAGCATTTCGGATCACCTCAAGACGAATTGGATCAACTTCAGTCATTGACTTCACCTTTTACCGCAACAAGATCGCCTCCGGCCTTCATCTGAGCTTTCCAACCATTACCTATTACTAGTGTGGTGAAAGCTTCCTCGACGATACATGGACCGGTGATACGTGAGCCAATCTCTAGGTGCTCACGTGAGTAGACAGGCGCATTGATCCAAGCGTTCTCAAACCAGACGCGACGACTACCACGGATGGCTGGTCGATCAGGCGCTGCACCATGTAGACCCGATATCTGCGGTCGCGGCATTTTTCCAATTGCTGCTAGACGAAGCGTTGCAACTTCAACCGTGTCTCGTTCGTCTGCATGAGCAAATCTCCGGAGGTGCTCAGCGTGAAATTTTTCCACTAAATCACGAACCGTTTGTTCAGTGATCTGAATATTTCCCCAATGAACACCTAACTCGTAAGCTTGTCCGAGATAGCGCATGTCCGCACTGAATTCGTAAAGGCGGTCAGCTTCTGAAACTCCATCACGGACAAGGGCATCTTCAGCCTCTTTCCTAAGATCCGAAGCCATTTCAGCTAAGGCGGTTAAAGCGTCGGCCTCGCCTCCATTGTTCGCCTTAAGCCGTCGAGAGCGGGCAAGGTCGTGACGGAGGTCCGCCCCTAAGATACCGCGTGCAGATAAAGTTGAGGCATTAGATGGGAATATGATACAACCGATATTAAGAGCGTCGGCAAGTGCTGTAGCATGCAGACCACCAGCTCCTCCAAATGGAGCAAGGACAAAGTCGGATGGGTCGGCGCCCTTCTCAAACAATGAAAGCCTAATAGCATCCGCCATTCGGGCATCTGCCACTTCCAGAATGCCCGCGGCAGCCGCTTCTGACGGTAAGCCAAGCGGTGTAGCAACCCGTTCATTTATCGCGTGTAGGGCATCAGACGCATTCAATTGCATAGCACCGCCTAAGAAGCTCGGAGCGTCAATCCGTGCCAAAGCGACATTGGCATCCGTCACCGCCGGCTCTACACCGCCCCGTCCATAGCAAACTGGCCCTGGATTGGCGCCAGCACTTTCGGGGCCAACACGGAGGCCTTTGCCTTGCAAGCGAGCAATTGAGCCTCCGCCGGCGCCAATAGTACGAATTTCAATCATCGGCAGGCGAACTGGGAGACCGTCAATATTTCCCTCTGGGGTCTGCCCAATACTGCCTTCAGCCACCACGGCGATATCGGCACTTGTCCCCCCCATGTCGATACCCACGAGATTTGAAACCCCATGCAACTCCGAGAGATTAGCCATCGCCATGGCCCCACCTGCAGGCCCAGATAGTAAAAGTTTAGCCGGTAGTCGAGCAGCTTCCACTGGCCTTGCAACTCCACCATTCGACTGAACTAAGTACAGAGAGGCAGATACTCCAATTGCCTGCAGTCTCCCTTCAACCTGCTCTAGGTATCTGGAGACAACAGGCTTTAGAAGCGCGTTAAGCACCGTTGTCGAGAAACGCTCGAACTCCCTAATTTCAGGGCTCACTTCATGGGAGGCAGAGATGGCAACAGTTGGAATCTCTTTTGCTAGAACTTCCAGTGCTTCCTGCTCGTGTATCGGATTTGCGTAAGAATTAAGGAATGCAATGGCGATGGCCTCGACACCTTTTCCCGCTAGCTTTTTCGCGAGTTCTGCAAGCGCAGCTTTTTCAATTGGTGTTTCGACAGTTCCATCGTAACGAATGCGCTCAACAATCCCAAAACGATTTTCTCTTGGGATTAGTAAACTGCGAGGTTCTGCTTTCAGGCTGTAGAGTTCCTGACGCATATGTCTACCAATTTCGAGCACATCTTCGAAGCCCTTAGTTGTGATCATGGCGCCTTTCGGCAATTTGCGCTCTAGAACTGCATTGGTAGCTATGGTCGTGCCGTGAAGTAAAAGACCTATATCAGCAAGATTAAAGTCGCAGAGATTAGCGACCTCTTGCAAGCCAATACCTAATCCGCGCGAAGGGTCATCCGGAGTTGTTGGGGTCTTGTGAGCAAAGGTCGAGCCAGTTCGGCTATCGTAAACCTCTATATCGGTAAAAGTTCCACCAATATCGACAGCTATTCGGATGGGGCGAGAACTTACTGCCATGAATTGATATTTCTTTCGGATCTTGAAGGCAGCACAAATGTGCTAGACTGGATCGCTTCCCGCAAGCCCCGCTGCCTGCCCCGCCAAACCCATGGCATGTTTCATGAAAAGCCGCTTTATAGGAGGCGCTTTGTCGACGGCAGCAAGACCTAAAGATCGAATAAGTGTGAGCCCAGGAAGACTGTTAGAGAAAAGGCGATTAAGGCTGTCTGTCGCAGCAACTAGTCCGGCTACATCCATCAGCCTAGCAGACTGGTAGGCGCCCAGTAGATCCGGAGATCCAGGGTCCAAACCCAACTCAAGTCGTTCTCCAATACGAATTGCAAGTTCAGCTGAATCTCTGAGGCCAAGGTTGAACCCTTGACCAGCAATTGGATGAATTGTTCGGGCCGCGTCACCAACAAGTGCTAAGCGCTGGTCTATCATCTTTTCTGCCGCCACAAGCGCCAAGGGGAAAGATCCAATAGGACCTACAGAGCTAACCTCACCAAACTGATCTCCAAAGCGGGAGGCAAGCTCGTGATCAAAATCTTTTCTCTCAAGTTCTAGCATCCTGCGTGCATTAGAAGTGGCCTCCGTCCAAACCACAGAAGATCGATGCGCCCATGGGGCTGCATCGTCGTTGGCATCAGGCAGAGGCAGAATAGCAAACGGCCCTGACGGCAAAAAACGCTCGTGAGCAGAACCGCGGTGAGAAAACTCGTGAGCAGCAGTTGTTACGATTGATATCTGCCCATAGTCGGACTTGCGCTCCGCTATACCAGCACGCTTGCGAGTTGGTGAGGCGCGCCCGTCTGCGCCCACCAAAAGGCGCGCTCTGACAACCCCTCCGTCGCCAAGTTTAGCATGGACCGCGCTTCCGTTTATGTTAGCGGCATCAATGGCTGTGCCGAGGACAAGATTAATGCGAGGGCTTGCTGAAGCCCTTTCAAATTTGGAACGCCACAGCGCTGCATTTGGCACAACACAGCCGAGCGCTCCCTCATTAAGCCAATGCCCCGGATAATGGAGATAGAGAGGAGAGTTCTTATTGATAATTCGGATCTCGGTAATAGATCCGCCCAGCCAATCTTTTTGCCATACACCAAGCCTGTCTAAAATTCGCATTGAACCTTGAGCGATGGCTGTTGTCCGCCAATCACGATCAGGATCAGCAAGTTGGTTCTCCGGCAACGGATCCACAACACTTACAGTCGCCCCAACCTCCGCAAGCAACAACGCTACTGCCAGACCATTTAGCCCGGCGCCAGCAACCAAAATATCCGTCTCAAAATCAGTCATCCCTGAAATCATAGCCCACCCTAAAACTAAAGCCAGAGACGGTGATGATAAAGGTGCCCATTAATTAAACTGCCTATTTTTTATACATGCCTATTTATTAGGCAATTTGTATTGAAAAGGATCTTAGGTCTCTGTTTTTATTATATTGTTAATCTTGGCATGATTTTTGCTTGTAACTACGTGAGGCCGTTTTCGGTAACATTTGTTGGGAGATTATCATGAAGCTTGTCATGGCGGTCATAAAGCCGTTCAAACTTGACGAAGCACGGGAAGCACTCACGTCCGCTGGAATCCAAGGATTAACTGCGACGGAAGCCCGGGGCTTTGGGCGTCAAAAAGGTCAAACAGAGATTTACCGCGGCGCAGAATACACAGTGAGTTTTCTGCCAAAGGTAAAAATAGAGGTGGTCGTCGAAGACTCTCAAGTAGATGCAGCCGTTGAAGCAATCCAAAAGGCTGCAAATACAGGTCGGATTGGTGACGGCAAAATCTTCGTTTTGGACGTGTCTCATGCAGTGCGGATCCGCACTGGTGAGATCGGCCCTGAAGCACTTTAAAGAGAGGTTAAAATAATGACCCTAAAATCACTCATGTACGCTGTTCTTCTTGGCGCAACCTCAATTGTGGCCACCCCAGCGTTGGCTGCCGTTGATCCAGAATCTGCGTTTGTCTTTAATAGCTTTTCATTCCTAGTAAACGGCCTAGTTGTAATGTTCATGGCCTGCGGCTTTGCCATGTTGGAAGCTGGCCTTGTACGCACAAAGAACACGGCCACCATTTGTCTTAAAAATATAGCGCTTTATTCAATTGCTGGCCTGATGTTCTACCTGATCGGCTATTCACTTATGTATACAGACGTAGACGGGGGCTTCATCGGTTCACTATCGTTTCTATACAACCCCTCTGAAGCTGAATTAGCGCTGATTAATGCTGACGAGGCTTCAGCAGAAATGGTCGCTGCTGTCACTGGCAATGGTTATGCAAGTCAGTCTGACTGGTTCTTCCAGATGGTCTTTGTTGCAACCGCGGCCTCAATCGTCTCAGGAACAGTGGCAGAACGCATTAAACTCTGGCCATTCCTGATTTTCACGATTGTTCTGACAGCTGTGATTTATCCGATAATTGGATCCTGGGAATGGGGCGGCGGATGGTTAAATAGCGAATGGTATGTCGCAACCTTCGGCGCAGAATTCGTGGATTTTGCCGGCTCCACCTTAGTGCACTCCACTGGTGGGTGGGCAGCTTTAGCGGGCGCAATTGTTCTTGGTGCTCGTAAAGGTAAATTTGGACCCGACGGCGAAGTTCGCCCAATGCCAGGTTCTAACCTACCCCTCGCCACGCTTGGAACATTCATTCTTTGGTTTGGGTGGTTTGGGTTCAATGGAGGCTCGCAGCTTGCTTTAGGTAGCGCCCTAGACGCAGCTGCTATGTCAATTGTTTTTGTAAACACAAACCTTGCTGCTGCGGGTGGCGTAGTGGCCGCAATGCTGGTTACCCAACTTCGCTTCGGCAAGGTTGACCTTACAATGGCCCTTAATGGCGCAATTGCAGGCCTAGTATCAATTACCGCGGGACCCGATCTACAAAACCACTTGACCAGTATTTTCGTTGGAGCTGTCGGTGGTGTAATCGTGTGCTTTGCAGTTCCCCTACTTGATAAACTCAAGATCGACGACGTGGTCGGTGCTATTTCGGCCCACCTTGCCGCCGGCATCTGGGGCACTCTTGCAGTAGGTATCTTTGGTGCAGGGACAATTCTCGGACAGTTAGTTGGCATTGTGTCAGTTGGCGTGTTTGTATTTGTCACCAGTTTGATTGTTTGGATTGTGCTGAAAGCGACGGTTGGCATTCGATGCTCGGAAGAGGACGAAGTTAACGGTCTCGATAAGGCTGAGTTGGGCATGGAAGCCTATCCCGAGTTTGGGCGCGGCTCTCAGACCATCTAAACACCAACCTGATAACCCAAAAAAAACGGCTCGGCGTCTGCGCGTCGAGCCGTTTTGACATAACAGCATCTTATATAAGCAAATATTTTATCAATTTATCAAATGTTTACCAGGTTTCGTTGATAAATTGCTTGCCTTTCTACCGTTATAAACAGTAGTTTCCGTTTTGTACCGGTTTTCTAAGGATTGGATAGTCCGCCGTGGCATTGGCGATAGAAGCGCCCGCCTCCTCAGGTTTCCTGCCGCCTGCACTGCAGCGGTTCGTAAGACGCCGCATGCTTGAGACAGTCGGTCTTGGGCTTATGGGGCTTGCGTTCTTGGCTGGGCTTTGCCTGGTTACCTATGACCCACTTGATCCATCAGCCGCAATGGCGAGTGGGCAAACGCCCACTAACTGGCTAGGCGCTGTCGGAGCCAACGTCGCAGACATGTCCCTACGGATGATTGGGATTGCGGTTGTCATACCTACGTTATCTCTAGCCTCTTGGGGCTGGAGATTCTTTATTCACTCTCCGCCATCTCTACTTTGGCTTAGGATTGCACTGACGCCGCTTGTAACTGTTTTAACTGCTGCTGCCCTTTCTGCAGTCCCTCCAGCACAAGGATGGCCTCTCACTGAGGGTATGGGTGGCGCATTTGGATACACCGCGCTTAGCAACGTCTTGTATCTTCTGGCGTCGCTAGAATCATCCATAGGCAGAGAACTGGCCGCAGGTGTCGCTGGCATAGGGGCTATTGGAATATTTGTATGGTCAGCAACTCCTCCCTTATTAACCCTCTGGCGCATCACCCAGGCAACTGCGGTCGGCGCATCATGGACCATTCGTAAAGTAGGTTTGGCTGTTCGGCTCGGTGCTGGAATCGCATCAAAAACCTCGCTCAGACGAACATCTAAACCTTGGGTTGTCGACGCTGACTTTGATGAAATTGAGCCTGCGCCAGAAGTAGAGGCAAGTGAGAAACCCGCTAGAGTGGCGCCACCACCGAAGTCCAAACGCGGCCTTTCGGATCGGATTGGTGACGCACTTCATGTTCGCCGCGATCGAAAAAAGCCTGACGCGGGCAAATCGAAGAAGCGAAATGAAACAGCGAGCAAGAAGGCTCCACCACCGCTTCGAGCAAAATCTGGAAAACAACCAGACCTACCTCTTGAAGATGGGTTCCAATTGCCACCACTTGATCTTCTGCAAGAAGCCAACGGGCGGGCTGAATTAGAGAGTGATGTTGTTCTCAATGAAAAGGCAAGAGCCTTAGAAGGCATCCTCGATGACTTCGGCGTGAAGGGAGAAATAAAGAGCTCTCGTCAAGGTCCGGTCGTAACACTTTACGAGCTTGAACCGGCACCTGGAGTTAAGGCCTCTCGCGTTATTGGCCTTGCAGATGACCTGGCTCGAAATATGAGTGCTGTCTCTGTACGTGTCGCGACAGTTCCAGGCAAAAACGTAATTGGCGTTGAGTTACCAAACAATTTTCGGGAGACCGTTTATCTTCGTGAGTTGCTCGCATCAAAAGAATACAGCACTGCTGGTAGCTTACCCTTGGTTCTAGGTAAGGACATAGCGGGCACACCCATAATTGTTGACCTAGCTCGAATGCCCCACCTTCTCATTGCAGGCACAACCGGTTCAGGAAAATCAGTTGCCATAAACGCAATGATCTTGTCACTGCTCTACTCGATGACCCCAGAACAGTGCCGCTTCATCATGGTTGATCCAAAGATGCTTGAGCTTTCCGTCTATGACGGTGTGCCACATCTTCTCGCACCAGTAGTGACAGAGCCAAAAAAAGCCGTTGTTGCGCTTAAATGGGTGGTTCGCGAGATGGAGAACCGGTATCGCGCGATGTCCACTTTAGGTGTTCGCAATATTGCTGGTTACAATATCAAAATTGCAGAGGCTCGAAAAAAGGGTGAACCTCTAACTCGACGGGTACAAACCGGTTTCGACCCGGATAGTGGCCGACCCATCTATGAGGAACAGCCTCTAGATATGCGTACATTGCCATTCATCGTTGTAGTTGTAGATGAAATGGCAGATCTGATGCTCGTCGCCGGCAAAGATATTGAGGCCGCAATCCAGCGCCTTGCCCAAATGGCTCGAGCCGCAGGCATACATCTCATAATGGCAACTCAACGTCCCTCTGTGGACGTGATCACTGGTACTATCAAAGCCAACTTCCCAACTCGAATGAGTTTCCAGGTTACTTCAAAGATCGACAGTCGGACAATTCTTGGAGAAGGAGGAGCAGAGCAACTTCTAGGGCAAGGAGACGGCCTCTATATGGCAGGAGGCGGCCGCATTAAACGTGTCCATGGACCTTTTGTAGACGATGGTGAAGTTGGCGATATCGTCAACTTTCTTAAGGGCCAAGCTCAACCAGAATATCTTGAGGCGATTACAGAAGATGAGGGGGCTACCGATGGAATTCCTGGCTTCGATCCTGTCGGGGGAGCAATGTCCAGTGACGAGGACGCAGATCTATACGACCGAGCTGTCGCCATAGTTGCATCGGATAAAAAGGCTTCAACCTCCTATCTGCAACGCCGCCTGAAGATTGGATACAATCGAGCTGCCTCGTTAATTGAGCAGATGGAAGAGCAGGGAGTTGTGAGCCCAGCCAACCATGTTGGAAAGAGAGAAATTCTTATCGGAAATCATAACGACTGATATCTCAAATCCTGCTTTTACCTAAATTCAGTCACAGTCTGGCTCCACATAGGAACCAGTTTCCCCTAACCAAACTTTCCGGATTGAGCCTTTGCGTGTTTTTGTTTTAGCAGTCTTCTTCTGGGTCAGCGCTTTTAGCAGCTCAGCCTTGGCAGGAGATGCAGTAATAGACCGCGCCCTGGCGACCCTTAACAGCACGCGCTCCGTTTACGCAAAATTCAAACAATACGACCAGGATGGGAATCGCTGGAGCGGACAAATGTGGTTGAAACGACCAGGGAAGATCCGTTTTCAATATGACCCGCCGGAAAACGACGTCATTTGGAGCACTGGCTTATTTATTAAGCTTTACGATGCTGAATTGGAGACAGTCACCCATATCCCGGTTGGGCTTGCACCAGCATGGTTCCTTCTGGAAGACCCAGTTCAACTTGACAAAAAAGTAGAAATTCTAGCCGCCGGCAACGCGGGAAAAAATTATTTCTTAACAGCGTCCCAAGAAGGCCTGCTGGCAAATGGCAAAGTTACCATAATCTTTGAGCAAGGTGTTCCAGACCAAATTCTGGGGTGGACAGTCGTGGAAGACAATGGAAGGACAATGCATTTTAATCTTATTAATCCTATGTTTGGGGCTGCTATCGATGACGAGGTCTTCCGATACCAGCCACCTATCAAGGCAGACCCAACAAATTAATCGGGTCATCAACTTAGTTGAAAGAACAAAGATCATGGCTCTTACCACCAGAGCCGCGGTTCCATAATCGTTAAAAAAACCCTAGATAAGCAGAGCTAAGCAGCAGCCTCCAGCGCCTTCACACCTGGCAAGGTTTTCCCTTCCAGCCATTCAAGGAAAGCTCCGCCAGCAGTGGAAACATAGCTGAATTCTTCTAAGACGCCGGCATGCGCTAAAGCGGCGACGGTATCTCCACCTCCAGCCACTGCGAGCAAGTCGCCTGCTTTTACAAGTGCAGCTGCTTTTTTAGCAACACTATTAGTGGCCCTATCAAAAGGTATCGTCTCGAATGCACCCAAGGGTCCATTCCAAACAATGGTCCGATAGTCTTCAAGCAAGTTCTCAAGAGCGCGTGTGCTTGCAGGGCCAACATCTAACATCATCTGAGCCACAGGCACGGCAGTCACTGGGACGATTGCTGTCTCGGCATTAGGCTTGAATTCCTTAGCAACGACTGCATCGGTGGGCAGAACGAGCTTACAGCCCTTTGCATCAGCCTTAGCCATGATTGCCCTTGCTGTTTCCAACATCTCAGCTTCGACAAGGCTTTTTCCCATGTCATGTCCAAGGGCAAGTAGGAATGTATTAGCCATCCCACCACCTACAATAAGAGCGTCAACCTTATCGATTAATGCTTCTAAAACCTCAATCTTCGAAGAGACTTTGGCCCCACCAACCAGCGCCGCCGCAGGGCGCGCTGGTTTCTCAAGAGCTTTTCCGAGGGCGATAAGCTCCGCTTCCATCAATCGTCCTGCAACGGCAGGCAATGCCCTTGCGAGACCCTCTGTTGAGGCATGGGCGCGATGGGCCGCCGAGAAGGCGTCATTTACATATATGTCCCCAAGCTCAGCTAAAGCTGCCACAAAGCTAGGGTCATTCCCCTCTTCACCCACGTGGAATCGTAAGTTCTCTAGCAACGCGATGTCACCGTCCCTCAAGTTTCCAACAACACTTGAAGCTGCCTCTCCTACGCAGTCCTGAGCAAAGGCCACCGGTTGGCCAATAGCACTAGCCATGGCCTCTGCAATCGGACGCAAGGACATCTCTTCAATACGCCTACCCTTTGGCCTGCCAAAATGGCTAAGGCAAACAACACGAGCCCCATTTGCCTGCAGATCCCCGATTGTGGTCAGCGAACGCTCTATTCGCGTTGCATCAGTCACCTTTCCGTCTCGGACTGGCACGTTGTAGTCAACGCGCACAAGCACCGTCTTCCCAGATACCTCAATATCATCCAGGGTCTTGAATTTGGGCATCAGATATCCTTATTCGCCTGTAAAGACAGGTTTACGTTTTTCGGCAAATGCCGTGGCAGCTTCCTGATGATCCTTAGTTGCCTGAGCGATGGCTTGCATTCCTGCGGCCATTTCCAATGCAGTATCCAAGCGTTGAAATTCACTTTCCTTTAACAAACGTTTAGTCATTCGCAATGCTTCTGGTGGCTTCCTGCTAATCTTCGTTGCAATCTTCATGGCCGTCGGCATAAGCTCCTCAATAGGAACGACATGGCTGACAAGGCCTATCACCTTGGCTTCTGCCGCGTCTATGACATCACCAGTAAATGTCATTTCAAACGCCTTTGATCTGCCTACGATACGCGGAAGGTACCATGATCCCCCGTCACCAGGGATGATGCCGAGGTTGACAAAAACTTCCCCAAACTGCGCTGTATCAGCGGCCACTCGAATGTCTGCCATCATCGCTAGATCGCACCCAGCTCCAATAGCGTGACCGTTAACGGCAGCAATGATGGGAACTTCAATCTTGTCGAGCGCTAAGGGAATTCGCTGAATTCCTTCACGATACCAATGCCGAGTACCCGCAGGAAAAGCCTGCATTTTTTTCGCCCGGGCTGCCATATCCTTCACATCACCACCAGACGAAAAAGCAGTTCCCGCACCAGTCAAAATAACACAGGATACTTCATGGTCTTTGGCGACCATGTCAGCTACTTCTTCAAACCGTTCGACGACATCAGGTGCAGAAACTGAATTTCGGATTTCTGGTTTATTGATTGTCCATGTAACGATACGACCATTTTTCTCGTACAGAATACTGTCAGCGCTCATTTGTTAGATTCCCTTGAAAATTAATGTCAGGCGAGCTGATAACTCGAATCAGGCCCAGGCGGATTTTCAGCAGCGGTTACCTCGCCACGCTCCCACATTGCGAGCAAATGTGAGAGCACAGATCGACCAGCAGCACGATGAAGGTTCTTATCAACATCCGCATACATCGCTTCGACCATAGCCGGTATTGTCTTTGGACCAGAGGATAAACAATCCCGAATTTGAACCTCTCTCGCCTCCCGATGGCGAATAAAAGCCTCAACAAAAGCCCTTGGATTGGTTACAGGACCACCGTGACCCGGATAGTAAATATCCTCACTTCGAGTCAGGAGTTTTCTCAGACTTTCCATGTATTGGGTCATATCGCCGTCTGGTGGCGATACAATAGACGTTGACCAAGCCATCACGTGGTCACCGGAAAGCAGGAGATTTTGATCCTTCAATGCCAAACAAATGTGGTTTGAAATATGGCCGGGGGTATGAATTGCCTCCAAAACCCACTCTTCACCTTCTATGACATCACCATCGGCCACTTGATGGTCTGGATTGAAATTCTTATCCCCACCCTCAGGACTATCGAAAGGCCAGTTGCGGCGAGCGCCAGATCCATGTGGGCCAAAACCATAAGTGGGCGCACCCGTCACCTGCTGAATTGCTGGGATGCCAGGGGAATGATCGTTGTGCGTGTGGGTCGCAATGATATGCGTCACCGTCTCATTTTGAAGAGCCTTCATAATCGCTGCTGCGTGTTCTGGCGAAACAGGCCCAGGATCAACAACGGCCACACGACCTCTGCCTACTATGTAAGTATTTGTGCCTTTGAAGGTAAACATGGACGGGTTGGGCGAAGTTATTCGCCTCAAATTTGGCGCCAGTTGAACGATCTCGCCGGGTTTAGCATCGAATTCACGATTAAAGGGGATCGGGTCCGCCATCAGCATCATCTCCTCACGGGTAGGCGGCGCATCCTGACGACACCAGGCCAACGGATCAAGCTAGAGAGAACAAAAATTATAATTTGGTTGTCGAAAGCTAAAATTTTGACGCACACTGCATAAAATCGGCCTCGGACAATGTGCAACTAATCCCATTATGCGCACCAACCGCGACCCTCTGCCACCATCGAACGGGTTGGATCTACACTGATATGCCTAAAATCTAAAGTCTGCAAAAATAGAGACAACATTTAAATACATTGTTCATTAGAGAAACCGGAGCGCGGAGCCAAATGACAGTTAACAAGCTGGACTATGACGCAATCGTAATCGGCGCTGGAATTTCAGGGTTGTACGAGTTGCATCTGCTAAGAGATCGTTATGGCCTCAATGTTCGTGTTTTCGAAGCAGGTACCGGCGTGGGTGGGACGTGGTACTGGAACCGCTATCCAGGCTGTCGCTTCGACTCTGAAAGCTGGTCATATGGCTATTCATTCAATAAAGAAATCTTAGCCGAATGGAACTGGACCGAACACTTCGCCCCTCAACCTGAAACGGAGCGCTACCTTAATTTCGTTGCTGACAAACTTGACCTTCGTAAGGACATACAGTTCTCCGCCCGAGTAAAATCCGCTCACTACGACGATAAGAATGAATTGTGGACGGTGACCCTCGAGAATGGTGAAAGCTATAACGCTCGTTACCTTGTAACCTGCATTGGGCCACTTTCAGCGCCAACATACCCAAAATTTGAGGGCATTGATTCTTTTGAGGGAGAAAGCTGCCACACAGGGCTTTGGCCCAAACACAAAATATCTTTTGAAGGTAAACGTGTTGCCGTCATTGGCACTGGTGCAACAGGCGTCCAAACCATTCAAGAAGTTGCAAAATCAGCTAAACACCTAACCGTCTTTCAGCGCCGACCTAACTGGTGCACACCTTTGCATAACGCGCCTATCTCACAAGAAGAGATGGAAGACATTCGAGGTCGCTACGCAGAAATTTTCCAGCGCTGCAAGGAAACGGCATCCTGTTTTGTCCATAACCCGGATCCAAGAAAAACTCTCGAGACACCAGAGGAGGAGCGCAACGCATTCTTACAGAACCGTTATGAAACACCGGGCTTCGGAATCTGGATGGGAAATTTTAAGGACATGCTCACCGATCGGGATGCCAACAAGGTGATATCTGACTTTGTAGCAGAACGAATTCGCGAAAGGGTAAACAACCCTGAGACAGCGGAAAAACTTATTCCCAAGGACCATGGATTTGGAACTCGCCGGGTACCTCAAGAAACATTCTATTATGAGGTTTACAATCAACCAAATGTAGAACTTGTGTCGATGCTCGAAACACCAATCCAGCGGATCACTCCAAAAGGTTTAGAAACCAGCGATAGGAGCTTCGAGTTCGACATCATAATTTATGCAACAGGCTTCGATGCAATAACCGGTAGCTTTGATCGGATCGATATCAAAGGCGCCGAAGGCCTGAAGCTCAAGGACAAATGGAAAGGCGGCCCAACAACTTATCTTGGAATGATGGTAAAAGATTTTCCCAACATGTTTATGGTTGTTGGGCCTCATACCGCTCTTGGCAATATTCCTCGATCGATTGAACACATTGCTGAGTGGGTAGCTGGCACAATCAACCACATGCAACAGAATGGGATTACATTCGCAGACCCAACCCAAAAGGGCGTGGATAATTGGACAAGCTATGTTGCTGAAGTTGGTGAAGGACTGCTTACCAACGAAATTGATAGCTGGATGACAGGCATCAACCTCAATGTCGAGGGGAAACAAACGCGGATACTAGCTCGCTACAGTGGTAGTGCCGTCGAGTATCGGCGTCGCTGCGATAAAATTGCCAAGGATGGGTATCCCGATGTGATTTTTGCCACCGGTGGCGTTGAAGTGGTTAACGCAAGCACAAATCACTAAAGTCTAAATCTCAAAGTTATGAAGGATAAAGTCTATGGTCGAAGCTAAAGCGATTGAAGCCGCAAAATTGCTTCAGGCAGCATGGGCAGAAGGCAAAATCTTGCAAGACCTGCCAAGCACGTGTGCCCCAACAAACGAAGCCGAAGCCACTGCTATCGGTGACGCCATTATCTCGAACTTTGGCCATAGAATCGGCGGTTGGAAGATTGGTGCCACAGGAGAAGGACCACAGAAAGCAATGGGACTGACGCAGCCCTTCGTCGGCGCTATTCGGGCGTCAAATGTTTTACCAAGTCCTGGTGAATTTCAGTTCAAAGACCTTAACCGGCCTCTTGTCGAATCTGAGTACGCTTATCGACTTAAAACAGACCTTGATCCACGAGATAAAGGCTACTCCAGAACCGAGGTCGAAGCGGCTGTAGGCTCTATTATTTGTGGGATTGAAATGCCCTTGAGCAGACTCTCAGCAGATAACACGCTTGGGCCATTGGCGCTTCTGGCTGACCACGGCGGCACCGGATACTACCTAATTGGTGCAGAAATTGAGGACTGGCGCTCCGTTGACGCGGTGAATACCGAAGTCTCATTAAGTTTTGATGGATCTGAAGCTGCCAGAGGCACCGGGGCACTAATGATGGGCGATCCCATTAACGCACTTGTCTGGTTTGTTAATTATATGGGCGGCAAAGGCATTGGCCTAAAGGCAGGACAATTCGTGTCGACAGGATCATGCACTGGTGTGATCCCTGCCCCAGGCCCAACCACCGCCGTTGCTGATTTTGGTCGCGAAGGCCAAGTGAAATTAATTCTGAATTGAGCAAGAGAAACATCAATGTCTGAAGTTTTATTAGTCGTAGGAGCAGGTGCAGGCCTTGGGGCATCTATCGGAAGGCGATTTGCGAAAGAAGGCTTCAAGGTTGCTCTTGCATCACGAAGTTTAGAGAAAGTCTCAGCAATTTGCGAAACGGTATCAGGGGCTCAGGGCTTCAGCTGTGATGCAACCAAAGAAGACCAGGTAAAAGTGTTGTTTGACCAGGTCACTGCGTCCCTAGGAACTCCAGACGTTGTTGTTTTCAATGCAAGTGGGAGAGTACGTAAAAGTATTTTAGAGATAGAATCAGACGAATTTATTCAAGCGTGGATGGCCGCGTGCCATGGCGGCTTCTTGGTAGGTCGTGAAGCAGCGCGACAAATGACACAAAAAGGTGTCGGTACAATACTTTTCACAGGAGCAACCGCTTCGGTGAAAAGCTATGCCAAATCAGCAGGGTTTGCAGTTGGTAAGTTCGGTTTGCGCGCTCTGGCCTTTTCAATGGCAAGAGAATTAGGCCCCAAGGGGATTCACGTTGGGCATATCATAGTTGATGGTGGGATCCGCGCGAAACATAGGCCAGAGGACCCTAAAGTCCCGGATAAATGGCTGAATCCTGACGACATCGCGGATAGCTACTGGCATCTCCACTCACAGGCTCGTTCGAGCTGGACTGTTGAAATTGATGTCCGCCCATGGGTGGAGAATTTTTAGGTTTAATGATCTTTTTTGGATTAAAAAACCCATAAATCTGATCATGGCATCTGAAACGTACGCCTTGCGCCGCGTGCGTTGCGAGAATAGCCTTTTAACCTCAAAAATTAGCGTGGCCTAATTATTGGGCGGATAGGGAGTTCAGCTGTTATGGATTTCGAGTTGTCGGAAGATCAGGTCCTGCTGCAGGAAAGCGTCCAACGATTTGTCCAAGACAATTATTCGTTCGAACAGCGTCGCAAAATAGTAGATAACGACAAAGGATTTTCCGAAACACACTGGAAACAATTTGCCGAACTTGGGTGGCTCGGAATGGCCTTTCCTGAAGCAGTAGGAGGTTATGGCGGCACACCCGTTGAAACAATGATAGTTATGGAGGAATTTGGAAAGGGGCTTGTTGCAGAGCCATTTGTTTCCACCGTAGTGCTTGGTGGCGGGGCAATAATTGCAGGTGGGTCAGCAAGCCAGCAACAGGAAATCGTCGGAAAAATAGCAGAGGGCGAGTTAAAACTTGCATTAGCATTCGCAGAGCGGCAATCCCGTTACAATTTAGCAGACGTGGAAACTAAGGCTGAAGCAGTAGGTAGCGACTATATCCTCTCTGGCGCTAAAAGCGTTGTTTTTGGAGCCCCATCGGCAGACAAATTCATCGTCTCTGCCCGGACATCCGGTGGATCCCGTGAAGAGGCAGGGATCTCTCTTTTCCTTGTAGACTCAAATGCCTCCGGGGTCGCCGTTAGAGGTTATCCAACAGTCGATGGGCTGCGTGCAGGAGAAGTGACGCTTAATAACGTCAAAATTCCAGGCAGTGCGATGGTGGGGAACAAGGATCAGGGTTTCGATATCCTAGATCATGTCATTGATCACGCTATCGCAGCCACAGCAGCGGAAGCGACGGGGGCCATGAGTGCCCTAAATAATATGACACTCGAATACATCAAAACACGCGAACAGTTTGGTCAACCAATTGGAAAATTCCAAGTACTACAGCACCGCATGGTTGACATGTTCATCGCTCATGAAGAAGCAAAGTCTATGTCAATGATGGTGGCAATGCGCGTTTCTGACGAAGATGTTAGAGAACGCCGCAAGGCTGCGAGTGCCTGCAAAGTTCAAATTGCCAAGTCATGCCGTTTCGTTGGTCAACAAGCAATCCAACTCCATGGTGGCATTGGGATGACTGATGAATATGCTGCGGGACACTACTTCAAACGCCTTACAATGATTGACCGCAGTTTTGGCGATAGCGACTTTCATCTGGCACGTTTTGGCCAGCTCAGCTAAGCCATAAAATCTAAAGAAGTTGATCGCTTAAAGGGGGCGGGGAAATGTTAAAGAGTATAGTTGTTGCATTGGATGGCTCCGACTCAAGCGCCAACGCCCAGGCGCTCGCGCTAGAGGTAAGCAAGCGAACTGGGGCAGAACTTATTGGTATTGGGGTATTGGATGTGCCCTGGATAACGGCCCCAAGAGCTACTCCGATAGGAGCTAGAGCCTTTCAAGCCCACCGCAATGAGACACTTTTAGAACAGGGTCGTGAAGCAATTAGTGAAAGAGTGGCAGCTTTCCGCAAAACATGCGAAGCAGCTGGTGTTGGCTGTGGTGCCATTGGCACCGAAGGGGACCCCGTCGAGCAAATAGATAAAGAAGCTGACCGCCATGACATGATTATGATTGGGAGCCAAACTAATTTTCACGGCGTTGAAGAGCATGAAATAGGCGAAACCGTGGAACAGCTTCTCAAGGATACCCCTAGACCGCTCATGATTGCTCCCGAGAGCATGGCACCGAATGCTGACGCTAATAAAGTAGTTGTAGCCTTCGATGGAAGCGTCGTGTCCTCACGCGCAATGCATATGTTTTTACTGCTGGGCCTTGCAGAAGGGCGTGAAATACATGTTGTATCTATCGACGCCGATGAAACGGTAGCTCAGGGATTAGCCGAGCGAGGAGCGGCCTTATTTAGAAGCTATGGCATCAAAGCAGAGGCAAATGGCCTGGCTCATAAGGGCTCGGACGCTTCAGCGATACTAGGGGCTGTCGCCGGACTTAATGCCGGAAGGCTAGTTATTGGCGCACTTGGTCACGAGGGTTTTATTAAACGTCTTTTTATGGGTTCTACCACTCGTGAACTAATCCGTGGAGCTAACATTCCAGTTTTTGTGCATCACTAATGCTGATCCGTCCAGAACCGTTTGACCCCATTGCGTTCGCTCCGTTTGGCGAATGCTTTGCACTACGAGACTTACAAGGTGATCGACACGACTTTGCTGCTTCTATGACTAACGGTCGCAGTCATGCGCGCCTTAATGTTTCCATAAGCAGATCAAAACCACAGACGTCGGCGATAAGAGTTAAAGCACTAGAGCGCCATGACCAATCGGCACAAGCATTCGCGCCCATAGTTTGCGGTCGCTGGCTTGTCGCAGTTGCACCAAATGCAGCGGATGGTGGACCTGACTTTAACAAACTCCGTGCTTTCGTGATGGATGAAAAAATAGGTATTTGCTATCGCCCAAACGTTTGGCATCACCCTTTTGCCTGCTTTGATAGCCCTGCCGAAATGCTGATGCTGCGTTGGGACGATCGAACCGAAGCAGACACAACTTGGGCCAAAGCCCCTGCTGACGCTGACATAGAGATTGCCTTGCCCTAACAGGCCCTCGGTGTCGATTAAACTTTTAGGAGTGATTTTATGTCAAAGCATCGTATTGCTGTTTTGCCGGGAGACGGAATAGGCAAAGAGGTTGTGCCTGAGGGTGTAAAAGTTCTGGAGGCAGCTGGTCGCAAGTTCGGAATCGAGTTCAAATTCGACGAATATGACTGGTCCTGTGAGAACTTTGCATCAACAGGCAGGCTGATGCCCGAAGATGGGATAGAGATGATCAGGCCCACTGACGCGATCTTCTTGGGGGCTGTCGGTTGGCCAACGGTTCCCGACCATGTTTCACTTTGGGATATGCTAATTCCCATTCGAAGGGAATTTGAGCAATACGTTAATCTCCGGCCGTGCCGCATGTTTCCTGGAACCACAACACCTCTGGCCAATCGAGGCCCCGAGGACATAGACTTTTTTGTCGTACGAGAAAATTGCGAAGGCGAATATTCAGAGATTGGGGGACGGCTTTATGCGGGCACGGAACACGAGCTTGCAATGCAAGAAGCTGTATTTACCCGAAGGGGATGCGACCGAATTATAAGATATGCATTTGAGCTTGCCCGCCGGGAGGGGCGCAAAAAAGTTACGAGTGCTACCAAGTCAAATGGCATCATTCATACGATGCCTTATTGGGATGAACGATTTGCCACTATTGCAAAAGAATACCCTGAAATTGAAACTGACAAGTACCATATCGACATACTAACGGCGCATTTTGTGCAACACCCAGACTGGTTCGACGTGGTTGTTGGATCAAATCTATTTGGTGATATCCTTTCGGACCTTGGACCAGCAGTAGCTGGCTCTATCGGTATAGCTCCTTCATCGAATATCAACCCTGAGCGCAACCATCCTTCGATGTTTGAACCAGTTCATGGCTCTGCGCCTGACATTGCCGGCCAGGGAGTTGCAAACCCAATTGGCCAAATCTGGTCTGGCGCGATGATGATGGAGCACCTTGGCCATCCGGATGCTGCTCGCGCGATAGAAAAAGCGATTGAAATCGTTTTGACCGAGGGTGGGCCTCGCACAAAAGATATGGGTGGCAATGCTGGAACCGTTACTGTGGGCGATGCCATAGCTGAAGCATTAGCTGACGTATGACCCGCTACGCGCCTCACTGGTTTGAAGATTTCGAAGTTGGTCAGACCTTCGAGACGGCGAAATATACCTTTACCGAAGGGTCGATTGCTGACTTCGCATTGATGTGGGACCCACAACCCTTCCACTTGGACAGGGAATACGCAGAGACCTCCATATACGGTAGCATTATTGCAAGCGGGTTCCATACACAACTCGTCGCTTTCCGATTAGCGTATCAATCGGGCGTATTTGGACATAATCGTGGTGGTCGTGGCCTAGATGAACTTCGCTGGCATAAGCCAGTTATAGCTGGCGATACAATCATGGTGCGATTTCATGTACGCGAAACCAAACCTGCACGATCTACAGGCCACCTAGTAGTTGATTATGAAGTTTTAAATCAAAGCAATGAAGTGGTGATGACTGCAAGGCTGAATTACGTTGTCGCTAAGCAACCAAAGCCCTGATCTTCAGACAATTGCCCAGCGGGGTTGCACACTTCATGGCTTAACAAGCTCTCTGTAGGCATATGATTAATTAGCTTACACTCAGTTAGCCTTTTGAAACGAATATCTGCAAACGGAAATTTCTTATGTCCGAAGCTGAACAAACAATACCAATCACCGTCATCACCGGGTTCTTAGGTTCGGGAAAGACTACATTACTGTCGAAACTCCTGCGCCATCCTGGGATGGACAAAGCCGCCGTAATCATCAACGAGTTTGGCGAAGTCGGCCTTGATCATGAACTAGTAGAGAAGTCAGAAGAAGAACCCATTTTAATGGAATCGGGCTGTCTCTGTTGTACCTTGCGGACGGACTTAGTCGAAACGCTACATGATCTCTTTGGGCGCCGCGCTAGGGGTGAGACCATTGAATTCGATAGAGTGGTTATAGAAACAACCGGTCTTGCTGACCCTGCCCCGATTGTCCACACATTAATTGCAGATCCACTTGTAGGCCGCTGCTTCCACCTCGACAGCGTTGTCACCACTGTTGACGCCGCTAATGGCGGAGGAACGCTAGATGCACATGAGGAGAGCGTCAGACAGGCGGCCGTCGCTGACCGTCTCCTAATCACTAAAACGGATATAGCTGCCGCATCTGCAATCTCAAACCTCGATGACCGCCTAAACCAGATCAACCCAGGTGCGGATCGTTTCAAAGTTTTGAATGGTGAGATTGATCCAGCACATCTTTTTGGCGCCGGCTTATACGATCCATTGACTAAGACAGCCGACGTACAGCGATGGCTCAATGAAGAGGCTTACAACGAAGGAAACGATCATAACCATAGCCATCATCATGATCATCATCATAGTCATGAGCATGAGCATGAGCATGACCACAGCCATCATCATGACGATCATAATCATGATCATCATGATGGCATCCATGCATTTTGTATTTACAAAGAAGAGGCACTTCCCTGGGAAAGTTGGGTTGGCTTCCTTCAGTCATTAATTGATGCGCGCGGAGCAGACATGCTGCGCATAAAAGGAATTCTGAACGTGGACGGCCTGGAGCAGCCCGTAGCTGTACATGGAGTCCAACACGTCTTTCACCCCCCGGCAATCCTAGAAAAATGGCCATCAGAAGATCGTCGCTCTCGTTTGGTCTTTATCGCTAAGGATGTGCCAGAACAGGTAATCAAAACTATGCTGGCAAGTTGGGGACAGCAGGAGAAGGTCTAAGGCCATGAAGATCGTCCGCGCAGATACACACTGGATAGCTGTCCCCTTCGAGCATGGAGGCCCAACAACAACAGGCTTCGGTGGTCGGCCTTGGGCAAACATGCAAACACTTATCGTCGAAATCGAAACAGATAACGGGCTTGTCGGCCACGGCGAAATCTTTGGGCACAATGGCATTCCAGCTGCGCTCGCCGCATTCGAGCATCAGATAAAACCGTTTCTTTTGGGGCGTGATGCAAGAGCCATAGGGCCTCTGATGCTCGAGCTTCAAAAGGTCAATCACAACTTCGGCAGATACGGACAAACGCTCTTTGCGATTTCGGGGGTAGATATCGCGCTTTGGGATATTGCAGGAAAGGCTGCAAACATGCCTCTTTGGCAACTACTCGGAGGCTCCGGAGAGGCAAGTGTACCAGCCTACTCAAGCCTAATGCGGTTTGGAGATCCAGAGTTTGTAGAACAGCGAACAGCAGACTCCGTGGCTTTGGGTTATAGCCACGTTAAACTGCATGAGCGCACACCCGAAGCTGTCGCCGCAGCTCGGCGCGGGGGTGGTCCAGATTGTAAAATAATGGTCGACGTCAATTGCCCCTGGACTGTAGCTGAAGCAATTGAGGTCGGAGATGCAATGGCAGAGTTCGGCGTTCACTGGCTTGAGGAACCTGTTTGGCCCCCCGAGAATTTTGATGGCTTGGCAGAAGTTCGCACCAATGGCCTATGCCCAGTCGCAGCAGGCGAAAATGCATCGACAGCCTGGGAGTTCCAGCAAATGATGAGAGCAGGCGCTGTTGATTGGGCGCAGCCAAGTGTCTCAAAAGTTGGTGGTGTTACCGAATTTCTAAAAGTCTGCAGGCTGGCCGAAATGCATAACATCGGTATTGCAGCGCATTCGCCATATTTTGGGCCAGGCTATGTGGCCACGATGCATCTCCTGGCAGCTTTTACCGGTCAGAAAGCTCCGCTGGAACGCCTTTTTGGAAAGCTAGAAGCAACACTTTATCCAGGTTTAACGGACCCTAAACCAGACGGACATATACCCCTTCCCTCCGGCGCTGGACTTGGTCAGGAACCAAACCAGGATGTAATCAAACAGTATAAAGTCAAGGCGTAGAGACCTTTTCCACGTGCACAGCCAATAAGACAGTTGGTGGCAAGTTAACTCTTCTCTGCCTCCTGGCGGAGCCTAGAAATTAAGTCAGGGGTAACCTCACCATCGTCTATGATACCGACTTTACGTTGATAGTCCGCTACGGCTTTTTGCGTTGGGCCTAGGTCATCAAAATCCCCATCAATTGGTCCAAGATAATAGTTTAATGACTTAAGGTACCGTCTTGCCATTATTAGCGGAAAGCGTTCTAAGCGTTTGGACCAATCCCAAAAATCTGGATCTAATTTCTGAGCCGCTGCAATATCTGCTTGTGCCTCCTGATCACGCCCCAGCTGCCAGTAGACGAAAGCTCGACTATCGAGCGCCTGAAAATGTGAAGGGTTTGCTAAGATAGCTTTATCACAGTCGGATAATGCACCTGTCGGGTCCGGCTGCAATGCCTTCACCCAGCATCTAGCATTAAGCGCATCTGCTTCCCCTGGCTCTATCTCGACAAATTTGTTCGCAGCACCAAGAGCTAAATCAAATTGCCCAGCCTCGGTATGAGCTATTGACGCAGCATCAGCTGCAGCTCTTTCATTGGGCGCGAGCTTAAGAGCCCATGCTGCATCGGCTGCAGCACGATTGTAGGCGCGCTGGCGCATGTAAATATGGCTCCGCAGCAAGTAGGCTCCAAGCTGCTCAGGCTCTTGTCTTAACGCGACACGAATATCCCCTAAAGCACTATCAGCATGACCCAATGAAAAAGAAATTGTCGCGCGGGTCAGCCTAAATTGTGCAACATCTGGAGCTAACTCTACCGCCTGATCCATATCACCTAGCGCAAAGCTCAGCTGATTTCTGCGGAGGTAAATTTCTGCTCTTACCGCGTAAGCACCCGCATTCCCTCGGTCTAAGTCAATTGCTGTCGAAACATCTGCAATTGCTGACTGCCAATCTTCCTGAAACATGTACGCGCCAGCGCGTACCAAATATCCTCGAATGAAATCTTGCTTAAGAGCAATTGCTTTCGAAGCTGCATCAATTGCACCTTGCGCGTTTCCAGCACGGCGAAGAGCCTCTGCGCGCCCCATAAGCGCGAAAGCTCTTGCGTCACCACTCAACCCAGGCGTCAGAAGTAGCTCATCACAAGCAGCAAGATGGTCAGCAGGATTAGAGGAAGGGTGAACCAAGCAAAGCTGCGCCAGTTCTGAACGGCGAATACCCTGATCAGAATCACCTTTTGTGGCGGCTATCAGATCCTGCGAGACCATTGCCAATATTATGGTGAGAAGCAGCGACGCACTTCGAAGCATACGACAACATATCCTAAAACTAGGGTCTTTTAATAAATGTGTCTTCTTTCAAAGTAGTTCCAATGTAATGCTAGTCAAAGACTGGATCTTGACCGCGCGTCAATGACGCGGAACCCTAAGCGGTCCAGTTGAGGAGCAAACCATGGTAACCGATCCCGCATTCCTTCCAGCACACTCACTTGCAGCTGCTTTCGATGCAGGTGCGCTGACACCGTCAGACGTCTTAGAAGCACAACTGAACCGCATAGCAAAACACGGAGAGAAGCTTAGCGCTTTTACAGAAGTATATGCGGAAGATGCTAGGCAGGCTGCAGCCTGTGCCACTGATGCGATACAACGTGGCTGGCGCATAGGCCCATTGCACGGTGTAACAATCGCACTGAAAGATCTTTGTGAAATCAAAGGCCGCGAAACCCGAGGGGGTACTGCTGCTAACGCTGGGCGGCTCAGCACATATACCGCAACTATAGCTGAACGAGCTTTAGCAGCGGGAATGATCATTATCGGTAAAACACATACCGTCGAGTTTGCAATGGGTGGTTGGGGAACAAACCAGCGTATGGGCACCCCTTGGAACCCTTGGGATAGCGACACTCATCGTGCGCCAGGAGGCTCATCCTCAGGATCAGGAGTTGCCGTAGCGGCTGGCCTAACTACGACTGCTATAGGAACGGATACCGGTGGTAGTGTTCGCTTGCCAGCGGCTTGGAACGGCCATTTCGGCCTCAAAACGTCTCTTGGTAGGTTTAGCGTTCATGGCGTCCTACCCCTTGCCGAAAGCCTAGACACCCCTGGTCCAATGACTCGTTCTGTTGAAGACGCAGCTCTGCTTTACAATGCTCTTCAGGGACCCGATCCAAATGACCTTTTGACTTATCGTCCGCAATATCGCGATCCACTTCCCGAAATGAGACTAGGGCTTCAAGGGATGCGAATAGGCGTGATGCCTGACCGTGATCGGGAAGGAGTCAGCCCCGAAATACTCAATGCTTATGATGCAGCTCTGAAAGTATGCGAAGCTGCCGGTGCCCATGTAACAAATATAGAGCTGCCCGTGCCAATCAAAGATCTAGCAGGACCAGTCGGACACATAATCCACGCAGAGGGTTACGCGCACTATAGCCATCTAGTCGATGACCTTGCATCGCCATTAGACGAGGACGTCCGTGCTCGACTTGCTAGTGCCCGCGGGACTGCAGCAAAGGACTATGTGCTGGCAAAGCGTGAGCAGCAGCGACTAATAAAGGCGTTTCATGAGGCTATGGCGAACGTTGATGTTTTATTAACGCCAACAACTACTGAACCTGCTCCCGTAGTCTCTGAAATAGATCAAAAAGGGACGCCGGCACTTTTCACCAGGGCCGTCAACATGGCGGAGATGTGCGCTTGCGCTGCACCGATTGGCTTCTCCACTGGTGGTTTGCCATTATCTGCTCAATTTATTGCTGCTTACGGTTCAGAGCCATTAGCGCTTAGGGCCGCTTGGGGATATGAAAAGGCATCAGGTTGGGAGATTCCCGTCCCAGGAGCCTTTAGATGAAGCGTCAAATCCACCTTGTAGCGTTCATGCAGGCTCAAAACTGCACCACTATCCCCGCAGCTTGGCGGCACCCTGACGCGCGACCCGACTTCACATCTGCAGCTTATTACCAACATCTTGCCCAAATTTTAGAGCATGGTCGATTTGATGTTGCCTTTTTTGACGACAGGCTTGCGATGCCCGACATGTATACTGGCGACCATGCCCATACAGTTGAGCATGGCATACGCGCTGTAAAAATGGATGCAGCAACAGTGATGATGGCTATGGGTTTGGGCTGCAAGCACTTGGGTTTGGGCGCCACCTATTCAACAACTTACTTCCAACCTTTTCATGTAGCCCGCCTTTTCCAAACGGTAGACCTCATGCTGGGAGGCAGAGCAGCATGGAATGTCGTCACCTCAGTCAATGATAATGAAGCCAAAAATATGGGTCTCGAAGGCGTTATCGCCCATGATAATCGCTATGATATGGCCGATGATTTCATGGAGGCTGTTCTCGGTCATTGGGATAGCTGGGACGATGACGCAATCATTTTAGACAAAGAAAAAGGTCTCTTCGCCAGACCTGGAAGTGTTCGCCGAATTGATCATAAGGGTAATTATTTTCAGACTCGCGGCCCATTTACCGTTCCGCGCTCGCCGCAAGGTAGACCAGTCATCATGCAGGCGGGTGCAAGTGGAAGGGGCCAAAAATTTGCTGCACGTTGGGGAGAACTCCTTTTTACGGCACCGCCACATCTCCCCGCTGCGACAGCCGCATATAATAATTTAAAGTCTGCCGCTGAAGCTAACGGGCGCGACCCGAACAGTATGAAGATCGCAGCGCTCGGCTTCCCTGTAGCTGCAGCAACCAAGACTGAAGCTGAGGATAAGAGAGCTCTTTATGACACGCTTCCAAACGAGATAGATCAGCTTTCGCTTTTATCAGAAGCATTGAACTATGACTTTGGTAAAAAAGGTTTAGACGAACCCTTCACGGACGCGGAAATGGCTGGCGTCTCAGGCATGCAAACAATGAGAGATCGAGTTGTTCAGGCAGGATACCCAAATCCTACACCTCGAGACTTTATGGAGGTCACCCAACGTGGAAGGTTGAACCATGCGTGGGTTGGAGGTCCAAAAGAGATAGCGGATATTATGGAGGAATGGTTCACGACGCCGGCTTGTGATGGCTTTGTAATTGGCCCCTCCTGGCTACCAGGCAGCTTTGAGGACTTCGTTACTCATGTTGTGCCAGAGCTTCAGCGCCGCGGGCTTTACCGCAAAGAATATTCTGGATCTACGCTAAGAGATCATCTGGGCTTACCGAAGGCTTCGATAGGAGATTGGAAGCTTTAAGAGGATTTTATATATCACGCATTGCCAGAAGAGAGCCTAAACGCTCAGCACAATCGACGTCAAAAAGAGCATCAACCCGAGAAGGGCGATAGCGGCGTTGAAAGGCGGCAATGCAAGCAAGAGTATCCTGGTCCATGGCACCGGTTTCAGGACAAGCATATCCCCATTTGGCAAGCATACGCTGTGCTTCAATCAGACCAGGCCGTTGTCCTTGGCGACGGTTAGACACAATATCTGGCCACAACCCAACACCAGCCGCAGCCAAGCGTTCCCAGGGAAAAAGCTCTCCTGGATCACGTTTCCGCCGCGGTGCAACATCACTATGGGCAAGGACACTGCTGGCTGAAATAGAATGGGTAGCCATCAAATTCTGCGACAAAGTAATTACCGCTTCAATCTGAGCCTCTGGGAAATGCTTAAGGCCAAATTCATGTCCAGGATTAACAATTTCCACACCAATTGAAGTGTCGTTGAGATGTCGTCTTCCAGCCCAAAAAGATTGCCCTGCATGCCAGGCCCGTCGCTCATCTGAGACAAGGTTGAAAATCTGTCCATCCTCTTCGACCAGATAATGACTAGACACTTTAGATTTAGGGTCACACAACCTACTTAGGGCAGCCGCTCCTGTAGACATGCCAGTATGGTGCAGAATTAGGAGCTCTATGCGGCTTTCAGGAGGTCTTTCATCGTGGTTGGGCGATGGATGCTCCAACATTACGCTACTCTTTCAGACTTTTCAGAGAGGATAAGCCATCGTTCCTCTGCCGCCTCCAAATCATCTCTTGATTTAACCAACCAGTCTGTCAGCTTGGAATAACGGTCCGGGTCCCGTGCATAGGCATCGGGTTTTCCGAGAGCCTCTTCAATTCTAGCTATGTCGTGCTCCAATTTAGCAATTCTGGAAGGCAATTCATCGAACTCATACTGTTCTTTGAAGCTAAGGCCATCGCGCTCAGCGCGAGGTTTTTGAACTGCCTTTTGCCTATTCTCGCCAGACGTACGAGGAACCTCTCCACGCTCATTTCGTTGGCGGACATAATCCTGGTACCCACCAACGAACTCCCGCGCCTTACCGTCGCCTTCAAGGGCGATGATACTTGCAACTGTGCGGTCCAAAAAGTCGCGATCGTGGGAAACGATTATTAACGTTCCACCAAATTCCCCTAGCGCTTCCTCAAGTAGATCAAGAGTGTCCATGTCAAGATCATTAGTGGGCTCATCCAGGACCATAAGGTCGGTAGGACGCGCGAGCAGCTTTGCTAGTAAAAGCCGGTTCCGTTCACCGCCTGAAAGGGTAGCAATTGGACTCTTAACCTGATCCACATCAAAATTAAAATCCTTCAGGTACCCAACGACATGCCGTGGGCGCCCTCGGACCATCACCTGGTCTCCTCCCATTGGGCACATCCAGCGCCAAAGCGTTTCACTGGGATCGAGACCAACACGCTTTTGATCAAAATAAGCTGTTTCCAGTGTTTTCGCGACTTGGACTTTGCCTCCATGAGGCTCTAAATCGCCTGTCAGCATCCTTATTAGAGTCGTCTTACCTGCTCCATTGGGGCCTATAACTCCAATTCGGTCTCCTTTAAGGATACGCGTATTGAAACCTTCAAAGAGTACCCGCTGTCCTCCAGCGCCATCAGGAATCACTGCTTGAAGGCCTTTTGCCTCGATTGCCATTCGTGACTTCGCTTCGCCCTCGCTGATCTTTAAGTCCGGCCGGCGTGGCTTACCTAAAAGAGCAGACCGGGCATCACGCATGTCATGCAAGCGGCTAAGACGCCCTTGGTTTCTTTTCCGCCTGGCTGTTACACCTCTTAGCAGCCAGCGTTTTTCTTGAGCCAACTTGGCGTCGAGCTTCTCTGCAGCCCTCGCCTCTTCCTCAAAAATTTGCTCGACCCAGCTGTCAAACTCGTGAAAGCGTTTCTTGGCCGTTCTTAAAATTCCTCGCTCAAGCCAAAATAAGCGCTGCGTCACGGCGTCCAAAAAAGCACGGTCGTGACTTATCACTACCAACGCGCCTCCAAAAGATAGGATAAAATCCTCTAAATCCTGGATAGCGTTAAGATCGAGATGGTTTGTTGGTTCATCCAGCAAAAGAATATCGGGTGGACGGATTAGAGCACGCGCTAGACTAACCTTTCGTGCCTCACCACCAGAGAGTGAGCCAGCCTCACGTGATGCAAGTTTTCTGATGCCAAAGCGATCGAGCGCCGCACTGATCTCATAGTCTTCCGGAGGGTTATCGGGGTCTGCCGATGATACATGGTCCCAAGCTGTTTCTTTCGCCTCAAAAACAGGCTCCTGGGGAAGCCAAGCGACACGCGTCCCAGGCTGCAGAAAACGTTCGCCTGCATCTGGCTCTATAGCCCCGGCCAACAACTTCATGATGGTGGTCTTGCCACAACCATTTCGGCCAACAAGAGTTGCCCGTTCGCCTGGCAACAACTGGAATTCAATTCCAGAAAATAAAGGATCTGGACCAAAGCCAAGGCTTACGTCGCGAAGGGCGATGATCGGCGGCTCAGCCATTATAGAATCCGGAAGGGCAGCGAAGAGTTTTCGTTGCCCGGTATGCCGGTTTAGGACACTGCCTTCAAGGGGGTACGCGTTACCTTTGAAGCGTCACAGCCTTCAATACGAATCAGTTTAGTTGGCCCAGCACGGTAGGGCGCATGGATAGCACCAACCGGATAGTGATGGGCATCACCTGGCTTCATGACGTATGTTGCAGTCTTTTCCACGAGACCTGGCTCGTCACCCTTTGGAGGTTGGACCATCTTCCAATCAGTCATGCTGGTCTCACCAACAGCCTGACCATAAATCGCCCAGGTGGGGCCATGATCATGCGGATAACCTTGCCTGGCATCGCTGTATGAGTGTGCACAAATACAAAAACCAAGCTCTGGGTCCTGATAGATTATCTCACGGTCGGCAGTGGCACTGCCCAAATATTTCTCGACAAATGCCTCATCTTTAAGTGCCTTCTCAACGCACTCAACAACCTTGCCTTGTCCAACCACACCGGAATCGGTTTTGAGGGCAGCACGACAGTCAGCCGCAAACTGGTCGAGTGTATAAGTCATGACAATTCTCCCAAGAGAAAACGATTATCGAGAATTCTATTCCGCCTACAAAGAAATCTAAAGACGATTGTATTTATAAGTATGGTCATGCCTCTCCCGAGCAGGAAAGGCAAGCAAACAAAGATATGGTTTATTTTAGCCGCTTAACCTAGGTTCAAAACAACCTTAACTTGGCAGTTATGGCGAGAACGTCTGATCTCGCACTCAAACTCCTACATTCGTAAAATTCAAATAATCTGTTTTGGAAAATTAAAGGAATCGAAAAGGTGCCTGACGTTGGTTTTAGAAAATGGCTTGGCCTTAACTACGAGAAAATGACTGATCAGGTGGCTGTCGTTTCCTTAGATCTGGATGAAGACAAAATGAACGTCCGTGGTGTTGCCCACGGTGGAGTAGTCGCCTCGTTAGTTGACGTTGCCATGGGCACGGCTGCTGGCGGCGGCAACTACGACACAAGAAAACGGCTCGTTGCAACTCAAGAGCTTAAGGTAAATTATCTTACGGGCGCTAAAGGCAAACGTCTAACGGCAACCGCCACTGTTATTCGTGCGGGCAGTCGGTCAATTGTCGTTTCTTGCGATGTGATGACAGATACTGGCCTCCATTGCGCAACTGCGCTTGGGACTTTCATGACAAGGCGTGTTGCTGAAGGTGACCCAGACCGCTTCCAGGAACGCGAAAGTTAAGGCAAAATCCTCACCTGAAATTGGCATCGGGAGACCCAGCGATGATCGAACTCAGCCATATTGAACGCGACTACAACCTCGCCAAACACTCCTACAAACTGCCAATCCCCTCAGAATTTAATTTCGCTTACGATGTTATAGATGCACGAGCAGTAGCAGCCAATAAGACCGCCCTCATTGCGATCGAACCGAATGGCAAAACACACCGTGAAGTGTCATACGCGGATCTCTCCCGTCAATCTGGCCAATTTGCCAACGCTTTAAGAAACCTTGGTCTTCGTAAAGGAGATTTTGCCTGCGTCGTTATTGGACGCATTCCAGAATGGTATGGGGTTCTTTTTGGTTGCATGAAACTTGGCGTTGTCTCGATGCCAGGCACAAACTTATTAACCGCAAAAGACATCGCCTACCGGGTTCAACAATCTGGCGCCAAGGCAGTTATCGTCACGGCAGAGCACACTGAAAAAGTAGACGCCATAAGGGATGAATGCCCAACACTTAAGCATCTAATTGTGGTTGGCTCAGAAAACCTTGGCAAGGAATGGCTTGATTTTCACACACTATGCGAAGCCGAGAACCCTGATATTGACGTTGCCAGCGTTGGCCCGTTCAAGTCGACAGATATGATGATGGCATATTTTACATCAGGCACTACCGCCCTTCCGAAGATGGTGCCTAGAGATTTTGGCTATGGTCTTGCGCACGCAGCAACCGGCCTTTTTTGGATGGACCTCCGGGAAGAAGACATCCACTGGACACTGACCGATACGGGATGGGCAAAGGCTGCTTGGGGGATGCTATTTCCTCAGCTACTGCTTGGCTCCACAATTATTCTTTTTGATGGCAAAGGGTTAGATGTAGATCAGCACTTAAATCTGATCCGTGACTTCAAGGTCACCACTTTCTGCGCCCCCCCGACTGCGTACCGGATGTTCGCACAAACTGACTTGAAACAATACGATCTCTCCAGCCTACGCCGTTGCATGGGAGCGGGGGAACCGCTTAACCCAGAAGTTATACGATACTGGGAAGAGCATACGGGAACGGTTATTGCGGATGGTTATGGCCAAACAGAAACGATTAACATCGTTGCAAATTTTCCAGGCCAAAAAACTAAATTTGGGTCTATGGGCCAACCAGTTCCAGGGCTTGACGTTGATGTAGTTGACGAGGAAGGCAACCGGCTACCACCCGGAGAAGTTGGACACATCGCGGTTCGGACTGACACGGCAGATGGGATCTGGCCCCCTGGCCTCTTCGAAGGCTATCTAAAGGCGGAGGGTGGGATTGACCAGGACGCTTTTAGAAACGGCTGGTACTACACTGGGGACACTGCCCAGAAAGACGAGGGTGGATATCTATGGTTCATTGGTCGAGCCGATGACCTAATTTCTTCAGCAGGATATCGCATCAGCCCATTTGAAGTAGAAAGCGCGTTGCTTGAGCACCCAGCTGTTGCTGAGAGCGCCGTGATTGGAGCACCCGACCCAACAAGAGGTCAGGTGGTTAAAGCCTATATAATTCTCGCACGTGGCCATAATGGAAGCCCTGAGTTAGCGCAAAATATTCAGGATTTTTGCAAGAACCTGACCGCTCCTTATAAGTACCCAAGGCAAATCGAGTTTGTTTCAGAATTACCAAAGACTATCAGTGGAAAAATTAGGCGAGTGGAGTTGCGCGAAAAGAGCTAAATTGCCTTTGTCGTTGGTTTTATTAGAAGCCTTTTTGCGCGCCAGAGCAGAAAGACAGCGATGGACCCGTTTAAGAGGT
>JAURGE010000167.1 GCA_030833925.1 Alphaproteobacteria bacterium | reverse complement strand
AGCAACACGGAAAACATCACCAGTTGCAATCGTTTTAGATGCGTCCAAGGCAGTGTGATACAGCAAGTTACCAGAGGTAGATGCGTCACGGATGCCAACATAAGAGACAGTCCCCCAAGAGCCAGTGGCTTGAGGGAATTCAATTGCGGCAGTGTTGGTAGACACGCCATTAGAAGGCGCACCGAATGTAATTGATTGACGAGCGTAGCCGTTGCCAGTTACTTCAGTGCCAGTGTCGGCATCTGTAGGATCGCTGGTGTATAGAGCCAAATACACAGTCGCTGGAGATGTGTAGGAAGTGTTGCGGAGAGTCGCATTAATCAGCGCGTTCTCTAAGTAGTTAGACATTTCAGCCATGATTTACCTCACAGAGTTGTTTTGATTGCAAGCGGTACGCCTGAATACTGACCTTGCTCGTCAGAACGGATAATTGACGCGAGCGCACGATCAAACATAGTTCCCCATGTGTTGACTCTTGCATCGTTCATCAAATAAGGCTCGGCTTCAAGCAAAGCGCCATAAAGCAAAACATCAGGCGTATTTGCCAA
>JAURGE010000166.1 GCA_030833925.1 Alphaproteobacteria bacterium | reverse complement strand
GTCTTTTAAATGGACGAGCCCCATAAGGATGGGCATCAGCTCGATCAATTTGATCTATAATTTTTTTACCATTATTCATAGTAACCACTACTTTAGCACCAAATGATTTATTTTTTGGATTTGGATCATGATACTTTTTTGTCCATTTTTTATCTTCGTGAGTTTGAATTGAATGCCAAATTTTAATAGTACTTTTTCTTTTAGCTCTAGCTTTTGTATATGATTTAACATGATGCCAATCTCCATCTTCTAAAGCAACTGCAAAAATATACATAATGGAGTGATCAAGAGTTTCACGGCTTGCATTGGGATCCATTTTTTGAGGATCATTTGCACCCGTTCCAATGACATAATGAGTGTGATGACTAGTATAAATATCGATTTTTTTAATTTGATTTAAATCATTAATTTTTGATTTAATTTTTTTTGCAAGATCTATTAATGCTTGAGATTGGTATTCTGCAGAATATTCTTTGGTATAAGTTTCTAAAATAGCTTTTTTTATCTCTCCTTTTTTTGGTAATGGCACTTTATATAAAGCATTTTTTCC
>JAURGE010000165.1 GCA_030833925.1 Alphaproteobacteria bacterium | reverse complement strand
TAAAACTTTACCTTTTTTAAGTTTTCAAGAAATTATTTTGAAGTTACAAAAATTTTGGTCTGATCAAGGTTGTGTTATATTACAACCTTATGATTTAGAAGTTGGAGCTGGAACTTTTCATCCAGCAACTACTTTAAGATCTTTAGGCCCAAAACCTTGGAAGGCAGCTTACGTTCAACCTTCGAGAAGACCAACAGATGGAAGGTATGGAGAAAATCCAAATCGTTTACAGCATTACTATCAATTTCAAGTTATCATTAAGCCTTCACCAGAAGATGTACAAAAGCTTTATTTAAAAAGCTTATCTTCGATTGGCATCAATTACCAAGATCATGATATTCGTTTTGTCGAGGATGATTGGGAAAGTCCAACCTTGGGAGCTTCAGGTTTAGGATGGGAAGTCTGGTGTGATGGAATGGAAGTTACTCAATTTACTTATTTTCAACAAATGGCAGGATTTGAATGTAAGCCCGTTTCAGCAGAAATTACTTATGGTTTAGAAAGACTTGCCATGTTTATTCAAGGTAAGAAAAGTGTATTTGATATTGAGTG
>JAURGE010000164.1 GCA_030833925.1 Alphaproteobacteria bacterium | reverse complement strand
ATAAAAACAGCAGCAACTCCAATGGCAATTGCCGCCTTTGATAGTGGCTCAATAAATTCTCTCTGTCCACCACTAGAAGAACCCTTGCCACCCGGTTGCTGAATAGAATGAGTTGAATCAAATATAACTGGATAACCTAATTTCTTTAATGTTGGGATTGCTCTAAAATCAGAAACGAGAGTATTGTATCCAAAGCTAACGCCTCTTTCGGTAATTAATATATTTTTATTTCCTCCTGCTTCAATTTTTTCAACAACATTTTTCATATCCCAAGGTGCAAGAAATTGACCTTTTTTAATATTGATAATTTTTCCAGTTTTGGCGGCGGCCAACAAAAGGTCTGTCTGTCTGCATAAAAAAGCTGGGATTTGCAAAATATCAACATACTCGGAAACAGTGCTGCATTGTTCCGCTGTATGAACGTCTGTCAAAATTGGAATATTAAATTTTTTTTTTAATTTTTTAAAAATTATAAGAGACTTTTTAAGTCCAATTCCTCTTTTTCCTTTTACACTTGTACGATTAGCTTTATCAAAAGAAGTTTTATAAATAA
>JAURGE010000163.1 GCA_030833925.1 Alphaproteobacteria bacterium | reverse complement strand
ACGCAAACCTTTTTCCCAACAAAGTCCTCTGGCTTTTTGTATTCAAAACTGTGTAGGTATTCGCCACTAAAGTGATCTTGGAAAATTTTAACGTGTCTTGGTTCCGAAAGATGGCCCGTTGCAGCCAAGACAGCGTCAAACTCCTGAGTGTTTTCTCCAGTTCGAACACGCCATTTTGGTAGTTCTCCCTTTGCAGGGTCGAATGCTGGTTCTACAGACGAAACGCGGGCATTGAATCGGATCAACGGCATTAGGCCGAACCGATTAGCGTAATCAGTCAGATAGCCATGCATATCCGTATGATCAGGAAAAGATTGAACGTGATCTTGAAATGGGAAATCGTGAAAGGATGTAACCTTTTTTGAAGTGTTAATGTGCAGCGTTCGATAGGCGTTCGATAGACCGTTGTCATTAAGATAGGTCCACATTCCTCCTATCTGACTGCCAATTTCAAAAATGACTACGTCGAAGCCTGCGGCCCTCATATACTTCGCTGAACAAAGTCCCGCCGCACCTGCGCCGATCACGGCTATTCGTTTTTTGGGCATACGATC
>JAURGE010000162.1 GCA_030833925.1 Alphaproteobacteria bacterium | reverse complement strand
TACTTGAAGAACATTGCCACCACCAACTGCATATCCATTAACACTCGCAATTACAGGCTTCTGAAGCCGTTCAATAGATTCATAAATTTCAAGAGTTGGCAAAACACCTGGGTAGAGAAGTGTATCTTCTAGACCGGTTTTTTCTCCACCAATGCAAAAGAAGCGATCTCCAGAACCAGTTAATACAACAACACGGGTGCGGGTTTCCCGGCGAATTTCATTCATACAATCTCTTAGTTCATGACACATCGTTTGGTTAAACATATTGCCGTGATCAGGTCGGTTGAGTGTTATCCAAGCGATGGGGCCATCTTCTTCATAAAGGATCGTTTCGTATGCCAAGATTTTGGGCTCCGCTGTTTCGTGCAACTTTCTTAAAGATCGCAGGAAAATTTGGCGAGGGGAAGACTAAGATAAAGTTCCGCTTGCTATATATGTAAGTCCGATAAGATATATTATGGGAAATTATTCAAATATCTCTAAGCCATCATATCCAGGCTCAACCCCAGATGGTAATTCCGCACTTAACTCAGCATAATCCATCGTAGCATTCATATGAG
>JAURGE010000161.1 GCA_030833925.1 Alphaproteobacteria bacterium | reverse complement strand
CAAAGTTTTAAGTCTTAATATATATTGTTTAATATACTAATATAGGATTTGTTTATTTAAGAATAAACAATCCGGATATTTCAAAGATAGTACAAAAACTCTCTTGATCACCAAAAAGACAAATCCTCGAGCTACTTCTATGATAACATTTTCATTTAAATCTGCCCAGAAATTAGAGTAATATTTCTAAAAAACTGAAAAAATAAGACATTAAAATAATTTTCAGTTTAAATTTAATTTGTAATAGATTACAATATATTCACAATAAATCTGGTTCGGTAGCTCAGTGGTAGAGCAGGGGACTCATAATCCCAAGGTCACAGGTTCAATCCCCGTTCGAGCCAATAATTTTCCGATTTGTGCCTTAAGCTTGCCCTGTTTAATTTCCTTAAACCTACAAAATAATTAACAAAATAAACTACAAACAATAATTAGATTTTATATTATAAGAGTACAAATTCTTTGGTTCATTCTTCTGGAATATTCAAAAGTTTTTTAGTTATTTTTAATCCATTGTAATGGACCTTCAATTTTTATGATTGACTTCATTCAGCGCGTCG
>JAURGE010000160.1 GCA_030833925.1 Alphaproteobacteria bacterium | reverse complement strand
CTAAAATTCTTGCAAGAGTTTGAGCTAGCAAAGTTTTTCCACAGCCAGTTGGACCCATTAATAAAATATTTGATTTTGCTAATTCAACATCTCCCTTGTTATTTTTTCCCTCGTAGTTTAGTCTTTTGTAATGATTGTGAACCGCAACTGATAAAATTTGTTTTGCTTTTTTTTGTCCAATTACATAATCGTCTAAGGTTGCATAAATTTCTTTAGGACTAGGAACACCCTCATCGTTTTTAGCTATATTGCTTTTGCTCTCTTCTTTAATTATGTCCATACAAAGCTCAACACATTCATCACAAATAAAAACAGTTGGACCCGCAATTAATTTTCTAACTTCGTGCTGGCTTTTACCGCAAAAAGAACAATAAAGAGTATTTTTGGTTTCTTTGGTCATTTTCGAATCAATACAAATAACAATATTACGAGGACCACTCTATTATCAAGTGTTAGTTGTATGGATAACTATATCTTGTGGAATTGAATAAACTACAAACTATTAGCTTGTTCTTTTTTCGACTACTTTATCTATAAGTCCAAATGACTTAGCTTCTTCAGCGCTCATGAATC
>JAURGE010000159.1 GCA_030833925.1 Alphaproteobacteria bacterium | reverse complement strand
ACAGCTCATTGAGAGCTGACACCAGACTGGAAGAGAGTTGAGAACCTTCAATCACTCAGTGTTTAGCAGAAAATCCCAAAGGAAATCAAACTTACCACTGTTTTTAATGAATATTAGGTCTTTCCTCCTTGAAATCCTATCTCTAACTGGCTTCTTGTTGAGAAAACAGCTCACTGAGAGCTGACACCAGGCTGGAAGAGAGTTGAGAACCTTCAATCACCCAGTGTTTAGCATCAAATCCCTAAGGAAATCAAACTTACCACAGTTTTTGATGAATATTAGGTCTTTCCTCCTTGAAATCCAATCTCATACTGGCTTCTTGTTGAGAAAACAGCTCATTGAGAGCTGACACTAGACTGAAAGAGAGTTGAGAACCTTCAGTCACTCAGTGTTTAGCAGAAAATCCCTAAGGAAATCAAACTTACCACTGTTTTTGATGAATAATAGGTCTTTCCTCCTTGAAATCCAATCTCATACTGGCTTCTTGTTGAGAAAACAGCTTACTGAGAGCTGACACTAGACTGAAAGAGAGTTGAGAACCTTCAGTCACTCAGTGTTTAGCAGAAAATCCCTAAGGAAAT
>JAURGE010000158.1 GCA_030833925.1 Alphaproteobacteria bacterium | reverse complement strand
GAACTATTACTTGTTTGGCAGTTTGGGCGGAGACACGACCAAAATCGATCGGGGGCAACTCATCGATGAGGATATCGCCCACTGAAGCCCCTGCCTTAAAGCGTTGAGCAGCTGTGACAGGAATCTGGGCAAACTCGTTCTCTATCTCGGCATCATCCGCTACAACTTCTCGGTAACGAGCTAGATTAACCTCTCCAGTCTTTCGATCTACCTGGGCACGAATATCATGCTCCATGCCGTACTTGGTGCGACCGGCTTTTTGAATAGCCTGCTCCATAGCATCGAAAACTTCTTCCCGATCTATGCCTTTCTCACGCGCCGCCGCATCTGCGACTTGCAATAATTCGCCACCAAATAAATGCGCCATATCGATTTAACCTTCGTCGCTATTCGCCATCTTCGGCTCAGATGCCTGTGCATGAGCCGCCAAGAGAGCGTCCGTCAACAACAATTTTGCCCTTCGAACTAAAGAAAGGGGCACATGAGATTCCTCCGTCCCCTCTCCAATAATAATACACCCTTCGGTGTCCAGCCCACCAAGCTTACCCTTAAATCGGCGCTGGCCATTTAAAGGCTCTGATAATTCTA
>JAURGE010000015.1 GCA_030833925.1 Alphaproteobacteria bacterium | reverse complement strand
AATGGAAGTCTCGCGGCTGCTTCATGATATTCCAAAGCCAACAATTGCGATGCTCAAGGGTCCTGCTGCCGGTGCAGGTCTGTCTCTGGCTCTCGCCTGTGACATGAGATTTGCTGACCCAACGGTTCGAGTTGTTACTGCCTTCGCGCGCGTTGGTTTATCAGGCGACTTTGGCGGCTCATGGTTTCTCACACGCCTGGTAGGTCCAGCGAAGGCAAAAGAATTATACTTGAGTTCTCCATCTATCGAAGCAGAAGAAGCGCTTAGACTTGGAATCGTAAACCGTGTTGTTGATTCAGAAAAACTCGAAGTAGAGACCCAACGCTTTGCGTCTGAATTAGCAAAGGGGCCAAGAATTGCACTTGCCCATATGAAACGTAATCTCAACGCTGCTGAAATCGGTGATCTGGCCACATGTCTTGATCTAGAAGCCATACATCACGCTCGATGCGGCATGACTGCTGATCACCTAGAGGCGGCTAAAGCATTTGTGGAAAAGCGAAAACCTGTTTTTATAGGACGCTAGCGGAGAGATGCTTCGACTTCGCCAAATTTGTTTAGTAGCCCGACACCTCGACCCAATTGTCGATGAGTTAAAGACGGCACTTGGGTTGGAAGAATGCTTTAGAGATCCTGTTGTTTTGAAGTATGGACTTGAAAACGTTCTGGCACCCGTTGGTAGGAATTTTTTAGAAATAGTAGCACCAATCAGAAGTGATACAGCCGCTGAAAGGTATATAGACCGGCGTGGAGGAGATGGCGGATATATCATCATCTTACAGTGCGATGACCCTAAACGCCGTCGATCAATCTATTCAGAATTAAACATTCGCATTGCCAATTCCATGGACTATGGCGATTTCATTGGCACTCAGCTTCATCCAAAAGACACCGGTGGTTGCATGCTGGAGGTCGACCACCAGGAAGGTAATGTAATTGACGGCCCCTGGCATCCCGCAGGAAATCAATGGGAAAATGCGGTCCAGTTGAAAACTGTCAAAGAAATCACTGGAGCAACTTTGCAAGCACAGCATCCCCATATTCTAGCTACCCACTGGGGAAAAATTTTAGATCGCCCAGTAGTCGCCTCAGCGCATGGCCATGTCATCGAACTTGATAACGCAAATTTGGAATTTGTATCGAGCCGCGATGATCGTGGTGACGGATTAATTGGTGTTCAATTAACAGTTAATGATCGATCGGGGATATTGAAAGCAGCAAAAAGGCTTGGGTTGCCTACAACAACAGACCACGTCACGATTTGTGGCACACATTTTTATCTTTCCGAAACAAATGGATTTTCTTCATGAGCGCTGGCGAAAGACTGCCTGGCACACCAGAACCAATGTATACTTGGAAGGGCTCTGGAGGGCTCGAAATCGCTGGGGACGCTTGGGGTCCTAAGACGGGTCGTCATGTATTTCTATTACATGGGGGCGGTCAGACCCGTCATGCATGGAAAGGAGCTGGCGAAACACTAGCAGAGGCTGGTTACCGAGCCATTGCCTTTGACGCTCGAGGCCATGGCGATTCTGGATGGGCATCAAACGCAGAGGATTACGCCGGTGATCGCATGGTCGAGGATCTGACGACCCTGATTGCTGCGGAAGGGGCAGAAAAGCCTGCCCTAGTGGGAGCTTCTATGGGTGGAGGCACAAGCCTTCTTGCAACAGGTTTTGGGCATGTAGATGCATCTGCTCTCGTGCTCGTTGATATAGCTCCACAGGTTGAACCTGAGGGAGTAGCCAAAATCCAGGCTTTCATGGACCAGAAGCCAGATGGTTTTGACAGCTTAGAAGAAGTCGCAGAGGCAATTTCTAATTACCAACCTCACAGGAAGCGACCACGAACACTTGATGGCCTGGCAAAGAATGTTCGCTTAGCTAGTAATGGCAAATTCGTATGGCACTGGGACCCAAAGCGTCGACAAGCTCGTGCCTCTGCGTCAGGCGTCAACCCCTATCGCCAACAACTATCCAATGCTGCTGACCTCCTAAAATTACCGACGCTACTCGTTCGAGGAGGGCTTTCCGATGTATTAAGCGAGGAAGGTGCTCAGGCCTTCCTGCAACAGTGCCCTCACGCCGAATATGTCAATGTTAGAGATGCGGCGCACATGGTTGCCGGTGACCGCAACGATATATTTGCAGACTCTGTAGTGGGTTTTTTAAAACGAGTTGCGCCGCCAACCTGACGTCTTCAATCTAGTCTGACTTCTCTCTGTACATCAGACTTAGGTAAGTAATCGTGATCCGAGCTGAAATAATCCTCGTAAGGCATATGTCAAACGATGGAGAAAAGCGTGATCAGCTGGCATAGGTTGTCTCTAGAGCCTTATCAGAATTCGTTTAGTGTGTACTTTGGTGCTGCTTCTAGAAACATCGGGCGCCTATGCTCTGATCGCGATCAGCGCAGCGGCGATGAGTTAGGGCAGCACGACCAAGGATGGTGCTCAAGCTGATTATCCCTCCCGCCAAGAAGTCAAAAAATAATGCAGAAACCCATGGTGTTCTTCGATGGAAATTGCCCCGTCTGCTCACGCGAGATCCGATTCTATCGTCGTCGACGAGGAGCAGAGCAAATAGTTTGGGTTGATGTTAACTCTTGTGAATCGGCTGCTCTACCGCCTGGCCTGGACCGTGCGTCGCTTTTAGAGCGTTTCCATGTGACGGACCGACAGGGCAATGTTAATGATGGTGCATCAGCGTTTATAGCGCTGTGGCGTGAACTCCCTGGCCTAAAGTTGCTTGCCAGAATTGCGGGTTCCAAACCAGTTCTTCCAATCCTGGAAGTACTATATCTTTTGTTCCTAAAACTTCGGTCCAGCCGCTAAGATTTTAACCACGGGCCAACACACTCGGATTTAGATGAAGCAGAGGTCAGAGACCTCACGAGCCAATGAATTTTTGAGAGATTAAGAATGCGGGCAACAACCTCATATCCTGAAAAACATCCGAAAATACCGGAGGCTAAAATTGGGATTTTACTTCTTAATCTTGGCACCCCAAATGCAACCGACTATTGGTCGATGCGGCGCTACCTCTCTGAATTTTTGTCTGACAGACGCATCATTGAATTATCACCAGCCCTTTGGCAGCCCATATTACAAGGAATTATTTTGAGCATACGCCCTAAGAAGTCCGGCGCTGCATATGCTCGAATTTGGAACAAAGAAAAGAATGAATCCCCACTTCGCACAACCACACGCGATCTTACGGAAAAAGTAGCCTCAATAATTAGGCCAGCTCATCCCAACATTATAGTGGATTTTGCCATGCGGTATGGAGATCCTTCTACCGCTAGCGTCATAGAGAGGATGATAAAGGAGGGATGCGACAGGCTCCTTCTTCTGCCACTGTATCCTCAATACAGTGCCGCAACGTCGGGCACTGCATGTGATCAAGCTTTTCGGCAACTGATGCGCGAGCGTTGGCAACCAGCCATCAGAACAACACCGCCTTGGTACGATGACCCAAATCATATTGACCTTCTGGCTGAGTCGATTGAGCGCCATTACAGCAAACTTGATTGGACCCCAGATTTACTAGTGACATCATTCCATGGTTTACCAATGGAATATTTTGAGAAAGGCGATCCATATCACTGTCACTGCGCCAAAACCGCTAGGATGTTGCGGGAACGCCTTGGTTGGGAAAAAGAAAAACTGCTAATGGTTTTTCAATCTCGCTTTGGACCCAAAGAGTGGTTACAGCCATATGCAGATGAAACAGTAAAGTCTCTGCCGGCGAAGGGAATAAAAAAGATTGCTGTTATCTCGCCTGGGTTTGTAGCTGATTGTGTTGAGACGCTAGACGAGCTCGCCATAGAGCTTGCCCACGGTTTTCGCGCGGCTGGAGGAGAAAATTTTACTTATATTCCATGCCTGAATGATGATGATGGGCATGCCGCTTTTATTGCAAATCTGGCTACTCGGGAACTTTCAGGTTGGATCTAAACTAGAGCACCAAATGCCAATTGCTCCTATTTTCCTACCTTAAGCCTGTGAAAAAAACTAAAAGGTCCATACTGACGCGATAGACCATATTTCCTTATGTTGCGTTTATGGAATCGACTGTTCAACCGCTTATCCGAAATTGGAATTTCCTATTGTTTGTTGGTGGGAGATCTGCCAATACGCTTGCCATACATGGCTTGACCGTCGCAATTGGCTGGCATGTTTATAAGTTGACCAGTGACCCCTTGGATTTGGGTCTTATTGGATTAGCCCAATTCGCTCCAGCTTTTTTACTTTTCTTGTTGGCTGGGATTGCAGCTGATCGGCTTGAACGTCGTTCAATATTGGCAACTTGTGCCGCACTTCATTTTCTTGTGACAGGCGCTCTGTTTTGGGCTGTCATACAAACTCTAAGCGTTAACCTGATTTTTGCTCTCTTAGCTTTGCATGGGACAGCAAGAGCTTTCTATCATACCGCCAGTCAAGCGGTGCTCCCTAATCTGGTTACTAAAGAGCAGTTCCCAAACGCCATCGCCTGGGCATCGTCGGCAAACAAAGCAGGACAACTTATCGGCCCCGCAGCAGCTGGTGGTCTAATCGCCTGGATTGGGGATGGCGTCTATTGGCCCATCTTGTTGATGTTTGTTTTAGCCGGGTTGGCCGCCGCCTTTCTACCTAGGGCTCTGCGCCAAAGTGTAAGCCGTGGAAATAACCTGGCCGAAATACTAGGAGGATTTGTTTACGTCTGGCGCGAGAAGATAGTCCTAGGCGCAATCACCATTGACCTTCTAGCTGTAATGCTTGGCGGTGTGATGGGGCTTTTACCAATATACGCTGCGGATATTCTGCATGTGGGACCGGATGGTCTAGGCGTGATGCGCGCAATGCCCGGCATTGGATCACTGGTCATCGGCATTTTTCTTGCCCAGTTAGCGGCTCCTCGGCATATGGGGCCGCTCATGTTTATTTCTCTCTTTGCATTCGGCTTGTCTATCGCAGTATTTAGCCTCTCAACCGCATTTTGGCTTTCTTTGACAGCGTTGGCTGTCTACGGCGGAGCTGACATGATAAGCGTTTATGTCCGCCAAACTTTGACTCAAATAGCCACTCCAGACTACATGCGGGGGCGCGTTTCAGCGGTTAATTCTATTTCAATCAACGCTTCCAACGAGCTTGGAGACTTTCGCGCTGGCGTTTCTGCGGCTGCTATTGGGACTATCCCAGCTGTGCTTGCTGGCGGCATAGCAGTATGTGGCATCACCATCTTGTGGGCCTATTTATTTCCAGAAATTCGCCGGGTTGACCGTCTTCGAGATGTTAAGCCTGAGCTGTAACGATCTCTATTCCTCTACGGATTGCCGCCGTTGCCTGCTCTGCGAGCGCCAATTCACTCGCTGAAGAAATAGGATGATCAATGACAGCGAAGCGATACGCCTCAGCTCCAAGGGCACGGGCCATTAGCTCCGCAGCACTCTCGAACTTTGAAGTCATAACTCCTACAGAAGGAACGCCTACTTTCTCTGCTGCAATAGCGTCATGCAAACTGCACGACGAGCAGCTTCCTCAATCGCCAACCCCTGTGAAGGCAATATCCCAACTTCTAGCTTCATCAAGAATTTCGGGCTCCATTGGAGCTGAGTAGTTTCCTTTTGTTCTAATAATGACGCGGGCTGCACCAAAATCCCGCAGGAGTTGTTTTTCCATCGCCGAGAAAAACTGAACCGTGCCCCTTTTGCCATTTGAAATGAGGCCAACCGTCTTTCCCCGGAGGCCATCAAGCCGAGGTGCTAGATCAAAAACCGTACCACTCGAGGCATAAGTGGGATCAAATACTTGTATGCTCATGATGCAAAATATTCCCTAAGCTTCGCAATCAACGCAGGCGCCAACTGCCATTGTAACAGCTCGGCTTTTCCAACCAAACCAAGGAGGAATAACCGCTCCAAATCCTCCGGCAGGGCCACCTGCCGCAATCACCAATAAATCCTCAGCAGTTGGTAAGGCCTGAAATATTTCCTCACCGCGCTCGTCAACAACCATGCCTTTTCCGCAGCTAGCCCAATCACCGCGAGTTACACGCGCCCGCTCAAATACAAACTGCCTTATATCTGCTTTGGACCAATTTGCTTTCTCAAAATGAGCACGAAGCTGAGGTGGCACCACAATCGCGAAGTTTCCGGCCCAAATGGAATAATGCAGCATCGAGGCTTTAATTTCAGCGATGAAGGTCTCTAAGATTTGCTCTGGCTCTGTTGTCCACTCGTTCATAAGTTGGCGGGGTGATCCCGCTGACATAACCGTGACCGCTGACGCCGAATGAGGAGCGCCACGCTCCACCGAAAGTGGCAGCCAGCCTGTATTTTCTTCGTCTTCTGCTACGCAATACGAGATCTTTCCAGGGTGGCCGAGAGTAGACCTATCGACCTCCCCAGGCCGCACGTCCATTAGATTGTATAGGGCAAGTCGAATGGCGCGCCCAATCACCATGGTAGCTCTATCACTTGCACCCAGCGCATTGAACGTGCCATCCATGCCAAGCTCTTTGCGGGTAGGCCCGTTAATGACCGACAAAATTGCACACCCCCCAGTGGACGACGTCGCACCGTGAAGTAAAAACTCCTCCTGCAACATCGCAGTCCAGGCTGTAACAACCAGGGGAAAGTGCATCGGCAAACAACCGGCCATCACTGAATTTATTGCCAGTTTCTCGGCCGTGATGGGTCTTGCTCGCACCGGCTCAACCCCGATCAGACTGTCTGGGTTGAGCATTGCCCACTCTAAATGGGCCTGAACAAGATCTACAGTTGGCGGAATAATCGGGAGTCCGTCTGTCCACTTGCGACTGTGAAAATACTCCTGCGCCGCTAAAGCATCCTCAATAGAATGAATTTTGGACTGAAAATTCATCACAGACTATTCCGCAGCAATCGGCGGCGCAGATCGAACCGAAATGACTGGTAGCTCACCGGTAAACTTTTCAACTTCAACTAAAGCAGAGTGGGCTGAGGTTCCTTGCCCAAGCCTCGATGTACCTTCGTCACGAGTTAGAACATTTGGGTTGCCATGCTTTTCAAGGGCAGTCGCAGGTTTTAGCGGATTTGCTGGATCGAACCAGGCACCAGTTGGAAATTGAATGACTCCTGGCATCACTAGATCTGCAACAATCACTCCGGCTAGAGTTTGACCTCGATCGTTAAATACCCGGACAATATCGCCGTCGGCCAATCCACGGGCTTCAGCATCCAATGGATTGATCCATATCGGTTCACGCCCCTTAATTTTTGACTTCAGACTGGCCCCACCAGCGTCCATCTGGCTATGCAACCTAGTCTTTGGTTGATTTGAGAGCATGTGAAGCGGAAAACGTTTTGCAGCAGGTGAACCCAAATATTCCTTAGGCTCTCGCCACGCAGCATAACCAGGACAGTCGCTGTACCCAAAACTTGAAACCCGTTCAGAAAAGAGTTCGATTTTTCCAGAAGGCGTATTGAGAGGATTTTCTTCAGGATCCTGCCTGAAGTCTGCAAACTGTACAAAAGGAGTTACTGGCTTCGGCACCTCATACCAACCCTTTTTCCAGAAGGCCTGGAAGTCCGGCATCTCAACGCCACGTCTGGAAGCTAATTGGCGCGACACATTATAGATATGCTCTAACCACTCCATTTCTGATCTGCCCTCAGTGAACGCATCCCGATAGCCCATACGCTCCGACAAAGCTGTAAAGATATCGTGATCGGATTTTGCCTTGCCAACCGGATCACTTGCCTTTTGCATTGCAATGATATGCGGGTCGCGCCCGCCAGAACCAATGTCATTTCGTTCCAAAGTTGTTGTTGCAGGCAATACGATGTCGGCATGTCTGGCAGTCGCTGTCCACCAGATGTCTTGAACAATTACTGTTTCAGGCCGCCTCCAAGCATCCACAAATCGATTAAGGTCTTGATGGTGGTGAAATGGATTACCACCACACCAGTAAACTAATCGGGTATCAGGATAAGTTCGGGTTTCACCGTTAAACTCATATTGTTGACCTGGGTTGAGAAGAAGATCAGCAATGCGAGCCACTGGTATCCAACTATCTGCTCTGTTCATGCCAGCGGGCATCGTGGGCGAAGGGACCTTCTCCCTCGGTGCTCCCATTCCACCGACCGAGCCCATTCCGAACGCAAAACCACCTCCGGTTTTGCCAATCTGACCGAGCGTTGCAGCTAGGCTGATCATCGCCCAGTAAGGTTGTTCTCCGTGGTCCGCGCGCTGCAGGCCCCATGCCATATTCAAAAAGCTTCGAACACTTGCCAATTCATTTGCCAGCGCTCGAATTTTTTCTTCTGAGACCCCGGTTATCTTCGATGCCCAGCTAGGAGTTTTGGCCAGACCGTCATCCTCTCCCATCACATGAGCGCGAAAACGCTCATAGCCAACACAATAACGATCCAAGAAGTTCAGATCAGCTTTACCCGTCTCTATCAGGACATACGCCATAGCCAGGATCAAAGCTGTGTCAGTGTTTGGACGGATAGGGATCCATTCCGAATTGCTTGCACCTTCGAGGTCCTCACGAACCGGCGAAACATTTACAAAACGGATTCCCCTAGCCGTTGCTTGCTCCAAAAAATCCGCCATTCGGTGGGTACCGTTACCACCGGCATCAACTTGAGCGTTTTTAAGTGGCATTCCACCAAAGCAAACAATCAACCTGGTTTCTGCAAGGAGACCATCCCAGTCGCTAACGGGACCTTGAGCAGCTTCTGCCGTCCCGAGAATATGCGGTAACACTGCAAGCGCAGCCGCATAACTATAATTGTGAAGTTGACCAGTAAAACCACCATGCAGGTTCATGAAGCGCTGCATCTGCGTTTTTGCATGGTGAAAGCGACCTGCTGAAGACCACCCATAGGAACCAGCGAATATGGCTTCATTTCCATGCTCAGCTTTTACGCGCTTTAACTCTGCCGCAACCACATCTAAAGCTTTATCCCAGGAGACTGGCACAAACCGCTCTGCTCCACGAACTTCTCGTTTAGCTCCTGGCCCATGCTTCGCCACACTCTCACGCATATACGGTTCAGCGATCCGAGTTTCCGAATAAAGCATTTCCGGGATGGCATCTAAAATTTTGGAAGGACTTTTATCTTGCTCAAATGGCTTCACGCCTACGACACGACCTTCATTTACTTCTGCTCGAAATGCACCCCAATGAGATCCATGCATTATGCCGTTATCTGGCATGACTAACTGTCCTCGAAATTTTTCGAATGAAATGATAGGTCAATCTTATAACTACATTCGTTCCGAATCGAAATGAGACCCAAATGACTTTGACTGCCCTAATTACTGGGGGGGCCGGTGGCCTAGCCCGCGCGATGATAGAGGCCCTGTCGGACGATGGCGTAATTTGCGTCGCGGCTGACCGCGATCCTTCAGCGTTAGAGCGATTAAAAGCAGAAAAGCCAGGGGTCCTAACAACGGTTGCGGATGTTGCTAACAGCGAAACATGCGCCGCCTCAGTGGCCTATGCCATGAAAGAAACAGGGCGTTTAGATCTCCTAATCAACAATGCCGGTATTGGGATGTCCAGCCTTCGTGGAGACGCTGAAACAACTCTGCCAAGCCTCGAAGAACTATCTGATGAAATTTGGGACCAATTCTTCACGGTGAATGTTCGAGGTGCGCTTGCTATGACCAGGGCAGCATTTCCGCATCTAAAAAGAAGCCCACGTGGGCAAGTCGTGAATGTAACCACAAGTTATTTCACCATGCACCGCGTGGCACCCTATGGACCAACAAAAGCAGCTATGGAGAGCATGACAGCTATTTTTGCAAAGCAGTTTGCAGAAGACGGGGTCGCATTTAACGTACTTGTGCCAGGAGGGGCGACTGATACCCCTTTTGTATCTGACGCGTCAGGCTTTGATCGCTCTAAACTTTTGAAGCCATCAGTTATGGGGCCTCCCATTCGCTGGTTGGCATCCCGCGCGCCCAAGGAGTTCACTGGCATGCGCATCGCGGGCCAAGACTGGGATCAAAGCCTATCCGAGGATGAAGCTGCTAAAAAAGCTGCGCGTCCAGCCGCCTGGCCAGAACTTGCTCCAACTCCAGCTTGGGCAAAGTAGTTGTTTAATGCGTGTGAGCACCATCGCCCGTCAGTATGAAATGACGGCCACAATACGGACAATCAATCTCTGACTTGCTGCCCATCTCCAAATAAATCTTGGGATGACCGAGCGCACCACCTCCTCCGTCGCAAACGGGGTTGGTCTGATCAATTTCAATGATTTCTGGTGGCTCCATGAAAATGGCCTCCGGCGGCAAATAGCGTGTTCGGGCGGATCATAATAGCGCCTGCAAATCAAGCAAGCTTATCCTTATAACTATGATTGTTTGGGATACGGTTACCTATAACTTTATCAATCATTCCTTAATACCCAACAATAACTTCAACCGTTGCCATACGCTTTTCTTCCGTCACCACCCTTACAGCCTCGGTAAGAATTTTAGGTAAGTCTTCTGCCTTTTCGGCCCTGGCCGCCCAGCCCCGACTGGCAGCACCAACCATCACATAATCGGGTGCTGGCTCCAGAGATGTTATTGCCATCGTGTTGGCATTCGCAGCTATCCCATCTGGGTACAAGGAAAGTGTAGACCGTCTAACTGCATTCCAGATCCCGTTATGCATAACGACTACAAGCAAAGGAATTCCTAGGGCTTCCGATATTTGTCCGCATGCAACTGGGTTTGCGAACATATAAGACCCATCGCCAACACAGGCAGCTACAAGTTTATCCGGGTATACGTGGGCCACACCGAGAGCTGCTGGAAGTCCCCAACCAAGGCCAGCGGAGAGAGCATGGCCGAAGAATTGGTTTGCCCCACCAACATCAATATAAGCAGGTTGCACACCAAGTTCGTTAACAATGATTGCGTCTCTGCCTACAGCATCAGAAATGCATCCTGACACAAAAGCTGGAGACATTGGTGCAGATGTAACTTTAGCCCTTTCAAAACGGCTTTTCCGATCTTGTTCGAAAGGAAATGCCACTTCTTTCATTTGGTCAGATCTATCGGGCAAGGCGTCGGCAAGAGCATCCAAAGCTTTAGCTGGATCACCAGCGAGGGCAATATCAACGGGGAATCCTCGTGTTGGATACCTGCCAAATAAAGGGTCAGCTCCAAGCTGTATCACCGTAGCGTCTGGCCTCAATTCCACGCCATTGAGTATCCACGGAACAAGGTTATCAATGACCAAAACCACATCGGCATCTGCCAATAAAGGAGCTGTCTCGAAGCCTGCATGGAGAGGATGCGAAGTGGCCATTATATTTCGAGTTGGCCAGAACTCTGCAATTGGAAGAGCAAATTTTTCAGCCAAGTTAATGAGCGCTGCCGCCGCTCTGCCCTCGGGGTCACCACGCCCCGAGATTGCTAAGGGTCTTTTGGCCGCCTTCATAGCTGCGACAGCCTTAGCAAGTGGTTCAGTTGCAGGTGCAGAAAGTACTGGGGTGTCGGCGCGGATAGGCGTCCCAACGGCTGCGGGTCGGAGCTCTTCAGCTAATGGCTCTCTTGGTAGTGCTATGAAAACCGGACCTCGAGGCTCGGTCATAGCAACTGCGACAGCTCTATCTATAACAGCCTCTGCTTCCTCTCCATAACGCAGTTCATATTCCCACTTGCAAGCGCTTCGAACCATCGATGAGACGTCGCGTAAATCCTGTCCCCAATGGATTGGTACGTTGCGTGCTCCCAGCCTTGTTCCCTCAGTGATAGGGGTTTTTCCTGACATCACAATTAAAGGCACGTTATCGGCTGCTGCGTTGACTATTCCCATCACACAGTTTGCTAGACCTACTGTGACATGCGCCATCACCGCTTGAGGTTTTCCAGACGCAAGGTACCGACCGTGCGCCATACCGACAGCAGCCGTTTCGTGAGGCATAACAAGAGGAACCGGCATGGCATCTGCAGCCCCCTCCGCAGTTGCTCGCGCATAACCCTCAATAATTGAAGCGAAATCAGTACCACCATTTGCGAAAAGTGCATCAATGCCATGGTCCTTCAGTCGCACAAGAAGGGCTTCGGCGGAGGTCTTCGGCGTGAATGACATTGGGACTGGCCTCAATAAGGAATTTCCCGGTATTCTAACTTAGCTAAGAAGGAAAAACAGTCTATGCTGCTTGCAGAGAACGGCAAGATAGTGCCGCGGCAACCAATCAAGGATACATCTTTTTGGGGTAGAGATGATTTCGGACCGAAAAATGACTGGAAGGTTGCTCTTCCACCTAATGTAATTGTCGATATCGAGGCTGCACTGCCAGGTCTCAAGAAAGCATCATTACATCCAAAGGATATTCGACCGGAGCATTTTCCCTTACCAAACTCCGCCGTTTTTCTAGAAGAAGTTAATAAATCAATCGAAATTGGTCCTGGCTTTGCCCTACTCACAGGGTTTCCAATAAAAAACTTGGGCACAGCAGACGCCAGCCTCGCTTACCAAGGTTTCATGAGCCATTTTGGCCGCATCGCTATCCAAAATCGCATCGGAGAATATGTAGTCGAAGTCTCAGACAAAGGTCGGGGACTGGGCCCTCAAGCCAGGGGCCACTACGGGAATGCAGAACTTAACTTTCATGCCGATGGAGCGAATGCTGTATCACTTCTGTGTCTCGAGACAGCTCCAGAAGGTGGCCAAAGCCTGCTAATTGGAGCCGCTGCCGTATACAATACAATCCTTACGGAACGACCAGATATTTTACCAATTCTGGAGCGTGGTTTTCACCATCACCGCCGGGATGAACGTGAGGAAAATGACCCAAAAGTAACGCCCTGGCGTACTCCAGTGTTTGCTTATTACGATGATCGGCTGCATTTAATTTACACGAGAATTTCAATTGATTATTGCGAAGCAGAGGGGATCGAAATTACTCCCGAGGAAAAAGATGCTCTTGATTTCTTAGATAGCGTTTTAGCTCGGCCACACCTGCAAGTGTCGATGGATCTAGCTCCTGGAGATCTTCAAATTGTTAATAACTTCTTATGTCTTCACGCACGCACATCTTATCGAGATTCAGAAACTCAAAAACGTCGTTTAATTCGGCTTTGGCTTGATAATGAGAAAAGCCTTAGGAATGGACCAGGAAAAATGGATTGGTACATGCCAGAGCATTCAAGATTTTTACGGGAGCGAAAAGCCTTGCTCGAATTTCCCCTAAATTCAAAACAATCTGAAAGAAAAAATTAAAACTTTGCAGTCCGCTCCTAGGTGATCGTCGGACTTTAAGCCTCGGTCCTATTAGATTTTAAGTCTTATGTGATCCAAGCCTAAAGGTTTTGCGTATCTTTGCGTAATGATTTCACATCATTGATCCTGGCAAATCGATTTTTGGCAGGCATTTTCCTCCTTAATTCAGAGCCCGACTTTATGTCGGGCTTTTTTTAATTGGCTTTTGAGCCCCTCAATCACATACCTATCACTTTGGCTGAGCGGGCCAAAATCGACCAAACAGCTGGACATAGACAGATGGAAATAAGGCCGATGATCGACGCGTGAGGCTGACCACAATAGCAAACACAAGAATTTCCAAAAAAACTGTTTTAGAAATTCATTCCTTATAAAAATTATTTTTTCTCTCAATAAATCATTAAGTTAGTTCATTTTATTAAAGTTACTTACCCACTTTTGGCTTTTTGGCCCCTGCTTTAGACGGCCCTCGATATGTTCAAAATATAAAAACACTCTATTTTATTTGGATGTTAACAAACAGATTCCTGCTGGAATTTGGCATGGGAGAGCTCTCTATGAAGATCAAAATGATCACCAGAGCTGCAGCAGTTGCTAGCGTATTTGCCCTATCGGGTATCGCAGCGACAGCTCAAGCAGCAACATTAGAAGACGTAAAAGCAGCTGGCGAACTGAAGTGCGGTATTAACACCGGCCTGCCAGGCTTTGCGTTCACCGACGATAATGGCAAATGGGCCGGTTTCGACGTCGCTTATTGCCGTGCATTAGCCGCTGCTGTGCTCGGTGATGCTGACAAGGTTAAGTACGTTAACCTTACCGGGAAAAACCGTTTCCCGGCCTTGGCTTCTGGAGAGATTGATATTCTCTCACGTAACACGACCTGGACTTTCTCGCGAGATCTTGACTTGGGCTTTACCTTCTTGGGCGTCAGTTATTACGACGGTCAGGGCTTCTTGGGCCGGACCTCGCTCGGTGTGAAGAGCGCAAAGCAACTCGATGGTGCCTCTGTCTGCATTCAGACTGGCACGACTACAGAACTTAATCTTGCGGACTTCTTCCGTGTAAACAAGATCAAGTATGAGCCTGTACCTATCGAGACCAACGAAGAAGCACGTAAGGCCTATGAGGCTGAACGCTGTGATGTTTACACCACAGACGCATCTGGCTTGGCCGCAACACGTTCAACCTTCACAAAACCGTCAGAGCACATGGTTTTCCCGGAAATTATTTCCAAGGAACCCCTTGGCCCACTAGTTCGCCAGGGCGACGATCGCTGGGCTGACATTGGCCGTTGGGTCCTGTTTGCACTCATCAATGCTGAAGAGTTAGGCGTAACACAAGCCAATGTAGATGAGATGGCAAAGGGTACTAACAACCCTGAAATCAACCGTATGCTTGGCACCGAAGGATCTCTTGCTGCCATGATTGGCTTAGACAAATCCTGGGCAATCAATGCTATTAAGGCCGGCGGTAACTACGGTGAAATCTTCGAAAAATATCTCGGCAAGGATACACCACTTGCAATTGCACGTGGGTTGAATGCTCAATGGAATAATGGTGGATTAATTTACGCTCCACCAATGCGTTAATATAAATCCGAGGGCCCGTGGAGGTAAGATTCACGGGCCCTTATTTTTTATAGAAATTGGAATCCAATCATAGTGGCAAAGGTAGGACCACATAATAGTCGGGTACCGTTGGAAATCGGCCGGCTAATGACGGATGAACGGAGCAGGGCAGTAATTTTACAATTACTGGTTCTTCTAGGGGTTCTCTTATTTTTTGCCTTTATAGTTTCAAATACTATCGCCAACCTCCAACGAGTGGGTCTGGCGTCGGGCTTTGGTTTTCTCTCAGACGCGGCATTCTTCGATATAAATCAGAGGCTCATTGAATACACTTCACAATCATCCTTCGGCCGAGCGTTAATTGTAGGCCTTCTAAATACTATTTTGGTTTCAGCGTTAGGTATTATCGCTGCTACTTTATTAGGTTTTATTGGTGGCGTTTTGCGTCTATCCGACAATTGGATTGTAAGCCGTTTGGTTACGGCCTGGGTTGAATTCACCCGAAACGTGCCTCTTCTACTCCAAATTATTTTTTGGTGGGCCATTCTGACGTCATTACCCAAGGTGCGGGACAGTATTTCTATTGGTGGCGTCGCATTTTTAAACAATCGTGGACTTCGAACACCAGCACCTCTCTTTGAAACAGGAATGGAGTGGGTAGTAGCCGCCCTATTCGTCGCTATCGTAGCTTCGGTAGTGTTGGTGCGTTGGGCTCGGAAGCGCCAGGAAAAAACTGGAAAAACATTTCCATCTGCTTTGGCTACATTCTGCCTAATTATTGGAACTCCATTAATTGTCTATTTCCTCGCAGGCCAACCCGTAAACTGGGATTTGCCGGTACGGACCCGCTTTAACTTTCGTGGCGGCTTTAATATTACGCCTGAACTGATAGCTCTTTGGTTTGCCCTCTCGACCTATACTGCAGCATTTATTTCAGAAATCGTTCGGTCCGGGATTCAGTCCGTTAGCCGTGGCCAAACAGAAGCTGCCTCTGCGCTTGGCCTAAGCAAAAACCAGACGATGCGGCTGGTCATTATTCCGCAAGCCCTACGCGTTATAATTCCTCCGCTTACTAGCCAGTTCCTAAACCTTACCAAGAACTCCTCTCTTGCAATCGCAATTGGATATCAGGATCTAGTATCAATTGGAGGCACAATCCTAAATCAGAGCGGTCAAGCTCTGGAGGTGGTGGGCATTTGGATGGCCGTCTATCTTTCTCTAAGCCTTGCGACTTCAGCTTTCATGAATTGGTATAACAAGCGCATAGCTTTGGTGGAGCGGTAACGAGATGACCCAACCGTTCTTCCGACAGAAAGATGAGATGCTCAGCGAACGCCCACCTCCCGCGTCTACAGTAGGGATTATAGGCTGGTTGCGTTCGAATTTATTTTCTAATTGGATCAATACCAGCTTGACGCTCCTGTCACTCTATATCCTGTGGATGGCCGTGCCGTCTTTAATCGAGTGGGCGTTTATAAAAGCTCAATTAAGTGGTGACGACCGTTTTGCCTGTTCAGAAGATGGGGCATGTTGGGCATGGCTGGATCAACGCATCGGTCAGTTTCTCTATGGCTTATATCCTGCCAAAGAAACTTGGAGAATAAACATCGCGTTTGTTCTGCTTTTTCCGGCTCTAGCACCTTGGCTAATTGACAACATTCCTGGCAAGAAGTGGCTGCGCTGGTACTCGATTTTTTATCCATTTATTGCAGCATGGCTCCTAGTCGGTGGCTGGTTCGGCATAATCGAAGGTGTGACCACAAACAATTTGGGCGGCTTCGCGCTAAATTTAACCGTCGGACTTGCAGGCATCGTTCTATCCTTACCAATAGGCATCATGCTTGCACTTGGCCGCCAGTCACGACTGCCACTAATTCGATGGTTTTCGGTAATTTTTATCGAAACTGTTCGCGGTGTTCCGCTTATCACCCTCCTCTTCGTTTCCAATATCCTACTGCCAATATTCTTACCCCCTGATGTTGCCTTAGACGCTGTCATCCGCGTTATCATCATGGTTAGTGCTTTCGCGTCCGCCTATATGGCTGAAGTCATCCGTGGCGGGCTTCAAGCGATACCAAAAGGACAATACGAAGCCGCATCGGCGATGGGCCTTGGCTATTGGCAATCGATGCGGCTCATAATCCTGCCTCAGGCACTGAAGATATCCATTCCAGGCATTGTTAATACCTTTATCGGACTTTTTAAGGATACAACCTTGGTGATCGTAATCGGCTTGTTCGATATTCTCGGTATAGCTAACGCAATGGTGTCCAACCCAGACTGGCTCGGACTGTCGTCAGAAACTTATGTCTTCGTGTCCCTATTTTTCTTTGCCGTGTGTTTTTCAATGTCTCGCTATTCGATGCGTCTAGAACGCAAGCTTGACACAGACAAACGATAATTGGAGCAGAGCATTGCCTTCAACTGAAAATCAAGAAAATGCAAATCCAAATGGCCCATCTATCAAAATTGAAGGCCTTAACAAATGGTTTGGCTCGTTCCATGTGCTCCGGGATATCAATCTGGACGTCAACCATGGTGAACGCATAGTTGTTTGTGGCCCTTCAGGAAGCGGAAAATCAACACTAATCCGCTGCATAAATCGTCTAGAAGAGCACCAAGAAGGAAAGATAGTCGTTGATGGTTTTCATTTGACCAACGATTTAAAGCAGATAGACGCGGTTAGAAGCGAAGTCGGAATGGTGTTCCAGTCTTTCAATCTTTTTCCGCATCTCACAGTTTTAGAAAATTGCACTCTGGCCCCAATTTGGGTTCGTAAGCAGCCAAAACGGGAAGCTGAGGCAGCTGCAATGGAGTACCTAGAGCGCGTTAAAATTCCTGAACAGGCAAACAAATTTCCAGGTCAGTTATCAGGAGGTCAGCAGCAGCGCGTTGCGATAGCGCGTTCTCTCTGTATGAAACCAAAAATCATGCTGTTTGATGAACCAACCTCCGCATTAGACCCAGAGATGATCAAAGAAGTTCTAGATGTGATGGTCGACCTCGCAGAAAGCGGCATGACAATGTTGGTCGTAACTCACGAGATGGGCTTCGCATCCCAGGTCGCAGATCGGGTCATCTTCATGGATGAAGGTCAAATTATAGAGCAAAATACGCCGCAGGAGTTCTTTAACAACCCTCAATCCGATCGCACTAAACTCTTTCTAAGTCAGATTTTAAGTCACTAAGTCATTATCTTTCTTGCTTAAAAGATCGACAGTGAAAAAATTTAAATATTTTTAAAGCTAGCGATAGCTCCACTTTCGGAAAAACTTCAAAAAATGAAAAAAACCATTGTGATTGGATCAGACCACGCGGGCTTCCCCATGAAAAGCGTGGTAATCGAAGCAATCCAGGCGAAAGGCTTCGAAGTCCTCGACGTTGGGTCATACACCGATCAACCGGTTGATTTTCCTGATATCGCGCGTGACTTATGCAAGAAAGTCTTAGAGGGAACGGCATTTCGAGGAATTATGGTTTGTGGGACAGGCGTTGGTGCTGTTATCGCTACCAATAAGATTAAGGGCATCAGGTCAGCGATGGTCCATGACATTCATTGTGCACATCAATGCGTGGAGCATGATGATGTTAATGTGATGTGCGTTGGGGCAAAAATCATTGGGCCATGGCTTGTATGTGATTTAGTTGATGCCTTTCTTGATGCCAAATTTAATGCAACAGAAGAACATGTTCGCAGAGTTCAAAAACTAGCGGAAATTGAAAGTTCAGATTGAACTAAGATGAATTCAAAAATTCTAGTTTTTGGGTCAATAAATGCCGACTTAGTTTTTCCTTTAGAAAAGTTGCCGAGAGAAGGTGAGACTGTTTTAGGAGTCAATTACTCGTTTCACCCGGGTGGCAAAGGAGCGAATCAGGCAGTAGCTGCGTCTAGAGCTGGTGCAGAGGTTACTTTCCATGGTTGCCTTGGTAAGGACGCTTTTGCTGAAGAATTACTGAACTCCTTGATACAATCTAACGTTGATGTCTCTCAAATAAATAGAGTGAACACACCCTCCGGTTGCGCCGCAATCGGCGTCGATACGAGTGGTGCAAATCAGATAATGGTTGCAGCTGGTGCTAATCTTCATGTCATGGCATCCCAAGTACCAGACAATCTCCTCACGCCAACGACGATAGTCGTCCTTCAGATGGAAGTACCAGCCAAGGAAAATTGGTCGTTAATAAACCGAGCGAAAGCATTAGGCTCAACAGTGATCCTTAACCTGGCACCTGCAGGAGCAGTCCCTCTAGAAACCCTAAGCTTGATTGATTTTTTAATAGGTAACGAGCTCGAGGTTTTAACTTTAGCGAGGAATTTGGAACTTAAAGAAAAGCAACCAATTGAAGCAGCTCAAAAGATTGCTCAGCTGACCAAAAAGACATGCATCCTGACTCTGGGGGAAGAAGGCGCCTTTGCCTCCAATTCTATAAATTTTTGGAGAGTACCAGCGTTGGCATTAGATCCAGTTGATACAACAGCGGCGGGCGACTGTTTCGTGGGCTGGTTGGCTGCAAGGTTGGCTTCAGGCGATAATCTAGAACAATCTCTCCGGTGGGCTTCTGTAGCCGCAGGAAAGGCCTGCTTAATTTCTGGAGCGCAAACAAGTCTTCCCGATTTTCGTTCTGTCGAAGCTTCTTTAAGCGACTTACCCCGAAATAATTGACCTCATCTCAATTGATCTCAGCCTTACAAGTAAGCCCTAAGTATGAGTCACTGCTAATTTGCGGTTATCAGATTTGGGGATAATTATAACAGTTGGTGCGGACCGCCGGACTTGAACCGGCACGACCGAAGTCGACAGATTTTAAGTCTGTTGTGTCTACCTATTCCACCAGGCCCGCGCAGCTGCACCTTAACAGCAAAAGAACCGCAACATCCATACAAATATTATCTGATGAATGTAGGATCACTAAACTAAGTCGTCAAATATGATAAGCGTATGTTTCTATACATAATTCTAGATTTTTGTAATAATTTTATAAAGCTTGAAGGCCTTTTTTTCTAAGAATCTCCGACGCGTCTAAAATCCACAATTTCTGCGTTTAATAAATAATCTGTGATGACGCTAACATCCAATAAAGAGTTAACAGGAATACCTGCAAGCCGAATAATCGATCATCAAAATATCAGACCAAATTAGTTTAAATTCCTTTTTATGTTTCTCTGGATTTAAGCTGCAATTATCTTTATTTCAGCAGCATTCAATCAGGAAAGTTCCTTAAATGATCGGCAATGCCCAAACGGGTCAAGACAGGCCTGCCCTGGGCATAATCCTCATGATCTTTGCTTTGTTTGTCCTTGCCAGCATGGATGCGGTCGCCAAGCATTTGACGGAAACTCTAGCCGCCCCTCAGATATTAGCTGTTAGATTTTGGATTTTTCTTACGTTTTCTTCGTTGATAGCCAGTCGGCGCGGCTTGAGACAGGCTGCTCACTCAAAAAACCCGCGATTACAAATTGTTCGCACGCTAGTACTTGTTGTTGAGATGACAATGTTTCTTGTCGCCTTCTCTTTTCTACCACTCGCAGAAGTCCATGCCATTGCAGCCGTTTCACCACTTATCGTTATGGCTCTCGCTGCGATTTTCTTAGGGGAGCGCATAGGGCCAAGAAGATGGACAGCCGTAGCTGTAGGTTTTCTGGGTGTGATGCTAATCATACGCCCAGGCGCTGGAGTTTTTGACCCCATTTCGTTGCTAGCGCTGGCTGGTGCTTTTGGATGGGCTACCTATCAAGTGTTATTGCGGGCGGTGGCTCGTATTGACCAACCGGATACAACAACGCTTTACACAGCCGGCATTGGGGTCATTTGCTTTACTATAGCGGCGCCCTTTTTCTGGAAGAGCCCATCACTTGAAACTTGGGGATGGTTGGCCGCAGTTGGAATTCTTGGTTCTGTCGGGCACTTTCTATTACCGGCTGCGTTTAAATTCGCGCCGGCTTCAACTTTACAACCATTTGCCTACACGATGCCGGTTTGGGCAGTTTTCCTAGGATGGGCAGTGTTCAATCACATTCCCGACTTTTGGACACTGGCAGGTGGTTCCATTGTCATATGCAGTGGACTGTTCGCTCTATGGCGCGAAAGAAAGGTTGGGGTCCGTCGTTAATTACTGAAATTACAAGCGGGTTTTGTTTAACAATAAGTATGAAGTATCTACACCAATGAAAGCTCATAACCGCACTACTTGCAGAAAAAGACCCGGTTAAAAATCCTTTTCCAAAGTCTCTGCAATCTTCACCATTCGCATCCTCGACCACCCCCACGCGACTAGGCATAAGCAGGCGCCTAGAAGCACAGGGGCTCGCAAACCTATAAACTCAGAAGCTACCCCCATAGCCAACGCCCCTGCAGCAGGCCCGGCCCTAAAACACAATCCGTAGAGAGATAACACCCGTGATAGGACCGATGGGTCAGTAGCACGCTGAATTAAGCTCTGCATTGCCACACCGGAAATCACCATTGCAGCACCTGAGATAGACGCACCGATCATCCCAACCCAAAAATTCTCTGTTGCCGCGAACAAAATTGCCGAAAGCGCGAGCAGCAAAACACCGTCGATAGCAAAGCGGGTTAGCCCATGAAAACTGCTTCTGCCGCCAACCCAAATGCCAGCCAAGATGGCTCCAATTCCTACTGAGGCTGTTAGTGCAGCGAGACCATCTACGCCATGACCAAAAACCTTGTCCGCAAAACCCGGCAAAAGCTCCACATAAGGTCTAACCGTGATAGCATTGGCAATTAATAGAAGGAGTATTGGTCCAACCCCAGGATGCTTAACAACATAGGCAATCCCCTCCCGCATATCTGATAAAAGGCCGCCATGTTTTGCCTTCCCTTCCGAACTGGGTAATAACAAACGATGAAGGGCGAAGAGAAAAAATAAATATGAGACAGCGTTAAGCCCAAAGGCCCAACCGGGACCAGCCTGAGCAATTACCACGCCAGCAATCGCTGGCCCTATGAAGCGGGCTGTGTTCCATAAAATTGAATTAGTAGCGACGGCTGCCGGAAGGTCTTCCGGTTTTACAAGAGACCGCACCATAGAGAGTCTTGCTGGCTGACCAAATGAGACAACTATGCCAGCTAGAGCGTTCAAAATCAGCAATAGTAACGGTGTAATAACTCCAGCAAGTGTAAGAACCGCCATTGAAAGCGCAACGAGACAAAGCAGTGATTGGTTGATTTTCAAAAGTGTCAGCCGGCTCATTCGGTCAGCAAAGGCCCCGCCTATTGGTCCCATTAAAAGGGATGGGGCAAGCTCTGCGGCTGCAATCGCGCCCAACCATGCGCCGGACCTTGTCAACTCCCATGCGAGCCACCCTACAGCAACCCTCTGAACCCAAGTTCCAATCAGACTGAAAGCGTTACCGGTCTGGTAAATCCGATAATTTTGATTTGCAAAAGCTCGCCCAATCCCGCCTGTGTGAGCACCAAACCATCGGGCCAAACTCACTCTAACTTAATCCGTCCGGATGCCTTGAGCTCGCACAAATCGCCCCAGATTATCCCTCTCTGCGGTTGAGACTTGGCGGGCCTTATCTTCAGACCAACCATAAAACTTTGCCTCCCCATACACATTATTCATTCGGTGACTGGATGAAGGAATTGAAAACCTCTCATCACGACGTTGATCGTAGCCTGCTACTTCCTCGGCAAGGTCCCAATCATCATATCTATCGGTGTGCACGGTCACCTTGGGCGGCAGGCGCATCGAGATGAACCCTTCTTGGGATGGCCATCCAACGCAAAGACCAGCAACTGGGAATGTGTAAAGAGGCAATTCTAAAATATCTCTGATAGCGTCTAAGTGATTACGAACAACACTTATTGGACAGAGGCCAAGTCCCTTCGCTTCCGCGGCTAGCGTAAAAGTTTGCATTGCTAGCGCAGCATCAACTGCCGCATTCAAGAACGCATCAAGGTGGTCATTCCCAAAAGGTTTTCCGCGGTGTTCACAAATTCGACGTATACGGCGACTATCACCAACCCAAATCATGAAGACAGCAGCACTTCCAATCCACGGCATTGATGGGATTAGCTCCTGAATGGCTTGCCGCTTCGCTTTGTCCTTAACCACAACAACGCTAGCCTGCTGAAGGTCTGACTTGGCGCTTGCCGAAAAGGCCGCCGCGAAGAGGACATCAAGCAGCTCGTCAGAGATGGGCTCATCGGTATATCGGCGGTGTGTCCGCCGAAGAATGAATTTGGCCAACGGATCATCAATAGGCATATCACGCCCACTGTCACCTTTGCCAACGACACCTTCGCCATATCGGTGGGCTATTATATCAGCAAGCGAGTTAAAAGACGTCTCAGACATAAGTTCTTGCTCTTCTTTGAATTCTGTTTTGCCTTATCAGCGTAGAGTGGCCGTGCACGACAGGAAAGCAGCTTATTCTAAAAGCAGCTTTCCATATTGAAACAGGAATACCAGCTTACAAAAGGCCAAATTACAGGCCTAAACTGCACCGCCTACTCCCTCTATTAAATTTTCAATTCAGATTGGGTCCCACGAGAAGTACTCGCCTGTTCCGTCAATACTCGTCAGTTCATTACGGATCGCCGGCTCTACAGTCGCAGCCAAAGCTTCATGTGTCCAACCTAAACCATTGTGAATAGTCTTTACCGGTCTTGGCTGGTTGAAAAGATAAATTTCATTCCCACGGACACCGAAGACTTGCCCATTAATTCCAGATGCCGCATCGCTGCAAAGATAGCTCACGACCGGTGCCACATGCTCAGCAGTGGCACCAGTGCGAAAAGCTTCAAAGGCCCGAGCCTGCTCATCTGATTTAATTGGGATCGACTCAATCATCCGCGTCCAAGCAAAGGGTGCAACACAGTTTGAGCGCACTCCCTTGGAGGCACCCTCCATGGCAATAACTCGCGAAAGGCCAACGATACCCATTTTTGCTGCAGCGTAGTTCGCCTGGCCAATTTGGCCAACCAAGCCAGATGTAGAAGTGAAATGTACGAAGGAACCAGATCCTTTCTCACGCATATGCTCGATTGCAGCGCGAGAGACATTGAAGCAGCCGTTTAGGTGCACATCGAGTACGGCTTGCCATTGGGCCGTTTCCATTCGATGGAACATCCCATCTCTCAGTATCCCAGCAACATTAACAACACAGTCGATAGCACCAAATTCATCCATCGCTGCTTCAACCATTCGGGCGGCACCTTTGGGATCAGACACACTGTCTGTGCTAAAGGTCGCTTCGCCACCGCCGCTCCTAATATCTCTCGCTGTCTCCTCAGCTGGACCGGCACTGCCCTCACCCCCATCCAGAGCTGCGCCCAAATCATTAACCACAACTTTGGCGCCAGCCTTAGCCATATCAAGCGCTATTGCACGCCCTATTCCCCGACCCGAACCCGTAACCAACGCCACCTTACCGTCCAAGATACCCATAGAATTGTTTCCTGCATTTTTGAATCATTTGACTGTGACATCCTGCGAGACAGCGCGTTTCGCTGCAAGTCAAACACTGCATACCTAACAATTGATTGTTTCTGTATGTTTATCGGCCTAAATATCGGACAAATAGATTAATAGCGGCAGGCTGGAGCACGATGAGCGTTCGTTATGACGACCTTCACAGAATGTCTATCGAAGACCCAGAGCGCTTTTGGGGCGAAGCAGCAAGCGCGATTGACTGGTTCAAGCCCTGGGACTCCGTGCTTGATCCTGACAATGCTGAATTCCCAAGACGCTGGTTTAGAGGTGCAGAGACCAATACCTGCTACAACGCACTTGACCGCCATGTAAAAGCCGGCCGGGGTGATCAAGTCGCAATTTACTACGACAGTCCCATAACTGACAGCAAAGCCGCCATAACTTATGCAGAGCTTTTAGACCAAACAGCAAGATTCGCAGGCGTCTTGAAAGAACTTGGTATCACCAAGGGTGACCGGGTGATTATATATATGCCGATGATTATTGAGACAGCCGTAGCAATGCTGGCTTGCGCTAGGATCGGGGCAATACACTCTGTAGTTTTTGGTGGATTTGCTGCGAGCGAGCTTGCTGTGCGGATCGAAGATAGTGGCGCTAAGGCAATAATAGCCGCCTCTTGTGGAATCGAGCCCGGCCGTATTGTTGAGTACAAACCTTTGTTGGATGGAGCCATCGAACTTTCCAAACATAAGCCTGACCATTGTGTAATTGTGCAGCGCGAACAGGCTGAGGCGAGCATGATTGCTGGGCGCGATATCGACTACAATGTAGCAATGAAAACCGCTGAACCTGCCGATTGCGTCCAAGTATCAGCGTTAGATCCTCTTTATATTCTTTATACATCAGGCACTACAGGACAACCCAAGGGAGTAGTGCGCGACAACGGTGGCCATATGGTTGCTCTATATTGGTCGATGAAGCACATATACGGCGTTGAACCTGGCGAAACATATTGGGCGGCATCCGATGTTGGTTGGGTTGTTGGCCATAGCTATATTGTTTATGCGCCACTGCTTTATGGAGCATCGTCGGTATTATTTGAAGGGAAGCCGGTTGGCACACCAGATGCAGGTGTGTTTTGGCGGATTATCCAAGACTACGATGTGAAAGCGTTGTTCACCGCGCCGACAGCTTTTAGGGCTATTAGACGCGAAGACCCTGAAGGCAAACTCATCAAGAGTTATAACCTCTCAGGTTTTCGTACACTCTTCCTCGCCGGAGAACGCTCAGATCCGGATACGATACAATGGGCTGAGAAACAGCTCAAAGTTCCGGTTATAGATCATTGGTGGCAGACAGAGACTGGCTGGTCTATCGCAGCCAACTATGCTGGTGTTGATATATTACCAATCAAATATGGGTCTCCAACAAAACCAGCTCCAGGCTGGAACCTACGCGTCCTTGATGAAGGAGGTCACGAGGTGGAACCCGGTAAGATAGGAGCACTCTGCGCAAAACTACCACTGCCCCCTAGCTCGTTCCCAACACTTTGGAACGCTCATGAACGCTATCTTAAGGCCTATTTTACTGTTTTTCCGGGTTATTATGAAACTGCAGATGCAGGGTACATAGACGAGGATGGCTATGTATTTGTTATGGCGCGAACTGATGACATCATAAACGTTGCAGGCCATCGTCTTTCTACAGGAGCGATGGAAGAAGTGCTTTCCAGTCATCCAGATGTGGCAGAATGTGCAGTAGTTGGTGTTGCCGATGACCTTAAAGGTCAATCACCGATTGGTTTTCTTGTCTTGTCTTCAGGCGTCAATCGCCCCCACGAAGATATTCAGGGAGAATGCGTACAGCTGATCCGTCAAAAAATTGGCCCCGTGGCCGCATTTAAAACGGCAATTGTTGTAGAGCGGCTTCCTAAGACACGATCAGGCAAAGTCCTTCGCGGAGCTATGCAGAAAATAGCAGACAGCCAAACGTTTAAAATGCCAGCCACTATCGACGATCCAGTCATTCTTCAGGAAATTGAAGATGCTTTGAAACTTGCCGGTTATGCCAAAGGTTGATGTTTTGAGCGCTGCCCCAGAAATAGATCTCGGACTTTCAGGCAAACCCAACCAATCTCGGGTAGTTGTTGCCATGTCCGGAGGCGTCGATAGCACCGTTACCGCAGCTTTGTTGCATGAGGCTGGCTATGACGTTGTGGGGATGACTCTGCAGCTCTATGACCATGGGGCGGCGGTGCCAACGGGTAAAACATGTTGCGCAGGCCAGGACATCCATGACGCTCGCAAAGCGGCCGATCGTATTGGCATTCCCCACTACGTCCTCGACTACGAAAGCCGGTTTAGAGAAAGCGTAATGGATGATTTTGCGGATAGCTATCTGCGTGGCGAAACTCCAATTCCATGCGTGCGCTGCAATCAAACTGTAAAATTCAAAGATCTTCTTGAAACTGCGCGTGATCTTGGCGCATCAGCGCTGGCGACAGGCCACTACGTCCAGCGAAAAGTAGGCACCCAAGGAACAGAGTTACATCGGGGGGCGGACCCTGCCAAAGATCAAAGTTATTTCCTTTTTGCTACTACACCCGCACAGCTCGATTACCTTCGTTTCCCTCTTGGTGGGATGAGTAAGACCGAGACTAGAGCCCACGCACATCGCTTTAACTTGGCAGTTGCGGAAAAGCCCGATAGCCAAGATATATGTTTTGTTCCTAATGGCCGTTATCAGGATGTTGTCGCCAAACTGCGACCGGGAGCGATTGAACCAGGTGACATTGTTGACCTGGATGGCAATGTATTAGGTCAACATGAGGGGGTAATCGGTTTCACTGTTGGCCAACGACGGGGTCTCGATATAGGGGGCAGTTCGCATCCCTTATATGTAGTTAAAATTTCAGCGGATGAGCGCCGAGTTGTTGTTGGCCCAAGATCCGCATTGGCGGCAAAGACAGTACTACTGTCTGATGAAAATTGGCTTGGTTCAGATAAGCCAGAAGGGTCAAAAGTCTTTGTTAAACTGCGATCCGCAGCACCATTAGAAAAAGCAATGCTGATGCGGAATAACGAGGGACGACTGATTGCTGTTTTAGAGGAGCCCCAATTTGGTGTTGCTCCGGGTCAGGCCTGTGTTTTTTACGACATAAACCAAACTACCCGCGTTCTTGGAGGAGGCTGGATTATCTCCGCAGAGCCTCCTTCTGCGTAAGCAGCATAATTCCTTATTCATTTTTAGCAAAAGGGATTAAAGCCAAATCACAATGACGATATTCCCTTATCAGTACATATAGACCTAATTCTAGGGGCCGTTAGCTCATATTGTTGGGCGGCGCTCCGCAATTCCAGCCCTAGCTGCCTTGACAGCTAGCCCTGCCCCCGCCATATACGCCGTCCAAACAGATACCAAATCGTTTGTGCAAATGGCGGGGTAGCTCAGTGGTAGAGCAGGGGAATCATAATCCCTTGGTCGGGGGTTCAAATCCCTCCTCCGCTACCAACATTGCGGCGCGGTTTTTCAAAGAATGCCTTTAAGTCGTCGTTTGTTAGCGTTGCATTAAGTCTATAAAAATCTAAATTCCTGATAGCCTCCGGCAGCTACTTTTTCCGCTTTTTTACGATAGCGTGGCGCACCACCGTTATATCCTAGTGGCCGCGGAGTGCTTTTCCCCTCGACATTCCGATTGACACCCGTTTGCCAGCTTGGAACTTTTGAAGACAGCAAGAGGGCATCTACTTCTAGAACTTCTTGAGTATAGGATTCAACGGGGCCAGGGCGCGGCTCACAGCGCTGATAACCCTTATCACGCATGAATTTTATCAGGCCGACCACCCAGTCGGCTATTTCTTCAATGTTTCGTGGAATATTGCCGCGTGCCGTGTGGGGGCCGAGCACCATAAAAAGATTTGGAAATCCCTCGGCTTGGACACCCAAAAATGTGCGGGGAAGGATCTTCCAATCATCGATCAGCTTACGCCCATCTGGTCCGCGAAAATCTATACGGTCATACGGTCCCGCAACACCATCAAATCCTGTGGCATAAATTAGAATATCAAAATCAAACTCTCGATTACTTGTTTTTACGCCAGTTTTTGTGATCCGTTTGATCGGCTCTTCGAGAACTGAGACAAGCTCAACATTGTCTCGGTTATAGGTTTCGAAATAACCGCTCTCCAGCGGCAGACGCCGTGTTCCAAAGCCGTGGTTTTTCGGAATTAAACGCTCAGCAATAACTGGATCTCTAACACGCTGCCGAACCTTATTTGCAGCCCATTCCGTCATCAGCGCATTTGCTTTTTCGTCCGTGAGAATATCGCGGAAATTTCCAAGCCAGATACCAAAACCAGGCGATGCATAGAGCTTTTCCCAATGCGCAACCCGCTCTTCCTCGGTTACTTCAAAGGTGCCACGTGGGTCTGGGTTATGAATAAAATAAGCAACAGTGTCTCTGCACGAAGCATATATTTCATCGTATCTAGTTTTAATTTCCTCCATCTCTGCCTTAGATATTTTGGCATTATGCAGAGGTGCTGCCCAATTCGGTGTTCGTTGAAAGACCGTGAGTTGTCCCGCTTGTTTTGCAATTTCCGGTATAGCCTGAATTGCTGAAGCACCAGTTCCAATGATGCCTACGGTTTTGCCATTGAGATCTACGCCCTCTTTAGGCCACCGAGCGGTATGCACCGCCTGCCCTTGGTATTCATCACGACCGTCTATATTCGGAAGCGTATGGGCGGATAATGGCCCTAGTCCAGTTACCAAGATCGGCGCTGAAAACCTTCGACCATCCTGAAGTGTAATGGTCCACATAGTAGCGGAATCATCAAAGTGGGCAGCTACTACATTTGCATTGAAGGTCATATCACGACGGAGGTCGAATTTATCGGCAACATATTGAAGGTATTTTAGAGTGTGGGGCTGTGGCGAATAATTCTCTGTCCAGTCCCATTCCTGCAGTAATTCCTTCGAAAAGGTATATCCGTAAGTCCAGCTTTCACTGTCAAACCGTGCTCCAGGATAGCGATTCCAATACCAAGTACCGCCTACATCTGAACCGTTCTCAAACGCCCTTACTTTCATCCCAAGCGAACGCAAACGGTAAACCATAAACATGCCAGAAATACCGCCACCTATGATTATAGCGTCGAAGTCCTGACGGGGTTTAGATTTTGACATACAGTGCCCTCCTAGTCCCCACATCCCTTTTGAAAGCAAAAAATTCTATTGGCAAAAAGATACTCTTCACACACTGGTTTTCATAACAAGAAGGGCTAACATAAACTACAGAAGCACAACTATTCATTCAGGTAAGTATCGCTATGGAAGCTATCTCAATTAATCCGGCAACTGGTCGCAAACGCTTCAACACGCGTGCTGCCAAGGCAACTGAAAAAATCACCGGTAAGGGATATTCGGCAATAGACGATGAAAAACTGAAGACACTTCCCCCACCCCCACCAGGTGCCAAATTCTCGGCTGAAGAGCAAGAAAAGTATAAGGCTTTCAAAGAAGCTCGTCGGGGTGCAGCCGATTACATGCGCATGGAAGGAGAGTTTGCCCACTATTTGGAGGATGTTTACTCAACCGCACCAGTGCCTCGTGAAGCTCTCAATGATGAATGTGAAGTTGTGATAGTAGGCGCCGGCTTCGCTGCATTATTACTTTGGTATAAGCTTTCTAAGGCTGGCATCACTGACATCCGGTTTTGCGAAAAAGGAGGTGATGTTGGAGGCACTTGGTACTGGAATAGGTATCCCGGCATTGCTTGTGATGTAGAAAGTTATTCGTACCTGCCTCTTTTGGAAGAGATGGGCTACATCCCCTCTATGAAATTTGCCTCAGGATTTGAAATCCTAGAATACTGCCAAATGATAGCCAATCGCACTGGCTTTTACGATCAGTGCCTTTTCCACACCACGGTGCAAGACACTCTTTGGGACGAAGGATCACAGCGCTGGACGATCAAGACTGATCGTGGCGATGAAATGAAAGCGCGTTATCTTATTCTTGCAAATGGCATCCTCACCACACCGCGCTTGGCGCGCATTGACGGAATGGAAACCTTCAAAGGAGAAAGCTTTCACACATCCAGGTGGAATTATCATGTAGACTTGGAAGGAAAACGCGTCGGCATCATAGGAACAGGTGCAACTGCAGTCCAAGCAGTGCCAGAACTTGCGAAGATAGCCGGAGAGCTATTTGTATTTCAGCGCACCCCCTCCTCCGTTGACGTGCGCGACCAGCGCGCAACTACAGATGAAGAACGCGCACAGTGGGCAAAGGAGGAAGACTGGTCAAAGAAGCGACGCGATCGATTGGCAATGATCGACTCTGGTCGTGTCGCGCTTCAAGGAAACGATGCTTTTCTCTCAGGTGAAGCAACAGATTACAAAGTTAGGAAGACGCACACAGGCAAGCTCAGTGCTGAGGAACGGATACAAGCTCAGCTGAACACTAACTTCCGAATAATGGAACAGATCCGAGCTCGTGTGGATAGCGTGGTTGAAGACCCTGCAACTGCGGCTTCTCTGAAGGCTTACTATCCGTATGGCTGCAAGCGGCCTACCTTCCACGATGAATTCCTGCCTGCTTTTAATAAAGAGCACGTGCATTTGGTTGACTGTGCTCCGCACGGCGTCAAACAAATCAATGAGTCAGGCGTCGTTCATAATGGAAAAGAATATCCACTTGACGTGCTCATATACGCGACTGGATTTGAGTGGATGGCAAAGTCAACTTTTGCCTCGATAGTTGGTCGTGGCGGACGAAGTTTAAATGAAAAATGGGATACAGAGGGGGTTAAAACCTTCTTGGGGATTCATTCTGAAGGGTTTCCAAATCTATTCATTCTTTCAGGGCCTCAGGGTGGTGGTGGTCAATTCAACTTCATCCGAGGCATTGAAAGTCACACGGACTATGTCACATGGCTCCTAACTAAAATGCGGAATGAAGGTCACACCCTCATCGACATCAAATCAGACCCAGAAAATGCATATGCAAAACATTGCGCCGAGGCTGATCTCTTAACTCGTCCACTTCGGGACTGCCTTAGCTACTATAATGGCGAGGGCGCAGCCGCTCCTGGCAGCCTGGCTTACTATGGCGGCCCAAAGAAATGGCATGAGCTTCGGACAGAAGTTCAGGAAACACTTCATGCATATGTATTTGGTTGAAGCGCTGGTAAGAGCTAGATCATAAGCAGGTGTCTGCTTTCAGCAGCTCAGGCATTTATTATCTAACAAGCTAGTAATCTCGGTGCTGTGCTGTCTAGGATGATGTGAATTTGTATCGGTCTAATCAGCACAAATAAGAGATGTTAGCCCGCTAATGATAACGCTCGAGCCAAAGGCCATATGTCTTCAGCAGAGTCTAAATTCATGACCTCATCATAAACCGTTTGTGCTTTTGAGCGTGAAACAGCGCGGGTCGCATTTGCCCAAAACTTCTCAGTTATATCATCAGCAGATAACGGATTTGCATCCGATCCACGATTAACTCGTTCACGGTGCTCTAATGTACGTCCGTCTTTTGTTCGAGCAACCAACTTCCCAGAATAGTAGCGTGGAAAAGCTGTTTCTGGATCATCCTGCCAATCAACATTTGCAGCAATAGCCAAAGCTCTCTCATCATTAATTGCGTCAGAATCAAGTTCATCTAGTGTGAAACGTCCGCGGGTTAAGCTTGTCGCTACAATATACGGAATGGAGAACTGAGCATCGTAGGCATTTTGTGGCCTACGCTTCTGGTCAAGGGGTTCACATACAACAGCGGCCTGTGTTGGGTGAATGTACGCTGTAACGCTGGCAACATTATCGGCTGAAAGCCCTTGGCTCATCAATGCGAGCGTAGCGTCAGCAAACGCATGGTTGAAATGGCATGCCGGATAGGGCTTGAAACCGACGTTCTCCAACTCCCAGACTTCTCCCAACCCCTCTGTGCACATCGCAAGATTTGCCGAGTTTTCCTGACCAAGATAGAGATTAAAGAGGCCATAACGCCCTTCATAAGTCTGGCTAGGCCCTTTAAATCCCTCCTTCGCCAGAGCAGCCGCTGTTATGGCCGATGTTGCTGCCCAACCTGGATGCATTCTCTTGGTCCATGCCCCATCAGACAAAAATTCCAGGTTTCCTGAGGATTGAGACAAAGCAATTCCCTGAGCGTCCTCCATTTGCTTTGCTGTCAGATGGCCGAGCTTTGACGCCGAAAGCGCTGCACCAAATACTCCCACTAAACCTGTGGGGTGATAACCTCGGGTGTGGAAGCCACCTTGAGCTGCAGCTCCTATGCGCGCGGAAACCTCAACACCAATTAAGTATGCCGCCATCATATCGGCACCACTCACTTCATAACGAAGACCCTGAGCAAAAGCAGCGGCAAGAGCTGACGCACTTGCATGGATTACGCCGTCAGTGTGCGTATCATCAAAATCGAGACCGTGAATTAAGGTGCCATTCAAAAGCGCCTGGTCCCGGACTGGCAGTGCCATATTAAAACCAATAACCGGGTAGCCTCCCTCACCTGCCAATCCACGCAAAGCGTTCGCTGCCCGTTGTCCAAATTCGAAAGTTGTCGATGCCAGCGCAATTCCAAAACAGTCAAGGATATGAAGCTTAGCGCGCTCTATTACCTGGCGTGGTGCTTTTTCTAAGTCAAAACTAGCTGCGAACGATGCCAGAGTTGCAGATATTGTTCTACCATCTGCGGCAACGGAAGAAGGAGATGAAATCTGTTCGGGCTTAGAAATGACATTCATGGGAGTGGCCTTCTTTGATCGTCGATTTGTTTGGAAACCTATCTATGTGCCGAGAAGAGTTAGCGAGAAGTTTGTCAAATTCTTACCGGCCCAAAATTCACAACGCTGATCTGGAACAATAAAGCAGAATGGGTATCAAGCTAGGTTATGTTAGCAATTGCCTCAGCGATATCCAATGTTCGTTTCGCCTTTTCATAAATCGGATAATCAATGAAGTAACCATTAACTTGAATTGATGCTGAGCCTGCAGCCTCAGCAGCTTGAAAAGCCTCAACGACACGACGCGCATACGCAACGGCTTCTTTATCTGGTGTAAAAGCTGCATTGGCAGCATTGACTTGGTCAGGATGGATGCAAAGCTTTCCCTGAAAACCGAGGTCTCGTGCCCTCTCGACAGATGCCACAAATGCTTGCGTTTCATTAAGGTGAATAAAAACAGTATCGATCGGAGGCTCAATACCTGCGGCTCTGCTCTCCATTACGCAGGCTGCTCTAACACTCTCCAGTTCGGTCTCTCTAAGGCTCCAGGCGATGCCTAGATCGAGGGTGTAGTCTCCCGCGCCAAATGCAACCCTCTGGAGGCGACGACTAGCGGAAACAATGGAGCCAATTGCTCGGTGCCCTTTGGCAGTCTCAATAATCGGAATAAGGTCAATATTTCCGGCAGGTAAATTTTTTTCTCTTTCGAGTTGAGTAATTAGCCAATCAGCTGTCTTAATCTGATCAGCACTTTCGGCTTTCGGTAATATAACGCCGTCTAACCAAGGTCCCACCACCTCTTTTAGATCACCAAAACAGTGGTGCGTTTCCATACCGTTAACACGAACATAACCGTAACACCGGCGCGGCCTCTTCAATGCCTCAACGACAACTGAACGGGTTGCAGGTTTTTCAGCTTCAGCTACTGCATCCTCCAGGTCGAGGATCACGGCATCAGCCCCCACATCGAATACTTTAGCAACCTTGCGCGCGTGGTCCCCTGGCGCAAACAACATCGTTCTAAGAGGCATCATCACTCCAGGTCACAATGTAGATTTTGAAAACAAATTCGCAGCTCGATCATCAAGCATGCTTTAAAACTGTGCAACTTACGCTTTACGACAGATTTTTTCATTTGAGAAATGCTGACGTATGGGGAGAGGATTGATAGGGTCTGCAAAGAAGCACAGGAGAACTTTATATGACAGAGCCCTATTCCTGGATCGACGGTGAATGGATTTCAGGCAACCCTCCAATCATTGGACCGCTAACCAATGCTGCATGGATGGCCACGGTGGTTTTCGATGGAGCTCGAGCATTCGACGGACTTGCTCCGGACCTCGACTTACATGCTGAGCGCTGCATAGCTTCTGCTATTGCTTTGGGCCTTGATCCAAAAGTATCCGCAAAAGAAATCCAGCGCCTTGCCATAGACGGTCTATCGCATTTCACTTCTGACACCGCAGTTTACATTCGACCAATGTTTTACGGAGATGAAGGTTGGCTCATTCCAACTACAACAAAATTCTGCCTCACCCTTTTTGAGCTCCCAATGAACCCTGCCGAACAGGGTCTTTCAGTCTGCAAAACAACAAGAGTCCGCCCAACACCACTTTCCGCCCCCACAGATGCAAAAGCCGCTTGCCTTTATCCAAACGCTCATCGAATGCTTAGAGAGGCTCAGAGCCGCGGCTTTGATGCTGCAGTAGTTGGAGATGCAAACGGCAATGTGGCAGAACTGACAACCTCAAACATCTTTATTGTTAAAAATGATGTCGTATCCACGCCAATAGCCAACGGAACTTTTCTAAACGGAATTACAAGACAAAGGACCATAAAGCTTCTGCTTGACGCTGGCTTTGAAGTCGAAGAGCGAACGGTGACGTTCTCTGAATTAGATACCGCCGATGAACTATTCTCAACCGGCAATGCAAATAAAATACAACCGATTACCAGATATGAAGACCGTTCATTACAACCAGGGCCTGTAACACAGAAGGCACAGACTCTGTATCGCTCCTATGCAGAAGACCACGGCAAGCTAGCTAGTTTTTGCTAAGTATCCGCTCTTCGGCCTTGCACCACTAGAAATCAGACACAGTAGGTCTTAAGCGGTGGCAGCCCGTTGAAAGCAACTGAACAATACGTCGATGTATATGCTCCGGCAGACAGAAAATCGACTGTGTCACCAGGCTTAAGATCATCTGGTAGAGCATAGGGAGTCTCTTGGTAAAGCACATCAACTTCATCGCAGGTAGGTCCAGCGATAATCGCCCGAGAACTATCTCCCTGACCGTCTCTCGAGGTACGTAGACGGTACTTGATGGCCTCATCCATTGTCTCGATAAGACCGCCGAACTTTCCAGCATCTAAATAAACCCAGCGCGGTCCCCCTTCGATCTTGTGGGATACCAGGACTACTTCGCTTCGTATCATACCTGCATCTGCAACCAGGCTGCGGCCAGGCTCTATCAATACTTCTGGAAGGCGATTTCCAAAGTGCTTATTGAGTGCCGCTGTTAACGCGCTTGCGTGTTCAGCATGAGAAGCAGCTTCTGTCATGTAATGACCTGGCAAACCTCCACCCACATTCAACAGACGAAGGTTCACACCACGCTCACGTAAATTAGTAAATAACATGGCCGCCTTACCGACAGCCATGTCCCATTCACCCGCATTGCGCTGCTGGGACCCTACGTGAAAAGAAACGCCGTACGGATCGAGGCCCATCTTACCTGCGCTAACAAGAAGCTCCTCTGCCATGGCCATGGAACAGCCAAATTTTCCGCCTAGTGGCCAATCTGCTGTTTTTGATTTCTCAAAACGAATGCGGCAGTAAACTTTGGCTCCAGGAGCAGCGACGGCAAGCTTATCTAGCTCACCTTGGCTATCAAATGCGAACAGGCGAACACCAAGAGCATATGCTGCTGCAATGTCAGTCTGTTTTTTTATGGTATTGCCAAACGAAATTCGGCTTGGAGGGGCACCAGCAGCCAAAGCCTCTCTAATCTCGTATATAGAAGCCGTGTCAAAGCTGGAACCAATCTCGGCCAGCATTCCCATTATCTCGGGGGCTGGATTAGCCTTCATGGCATAAAATATTCGTGCTTGCGGCAACGAACGGGCGAGGGCGAGATAATTTTCGCGGACCATTTCAAGATCCATAACCAGGCAAGGCGTGGCCGGACGTTGGTCAGCAAGAAACTTTTCTATGCGCGGTGTCATAGTAGGAATCCCTAAAGCTAGAACTAGAACGACGGACGAGTCGGGCGTGGACCCCGAGTCGGCTGCCGCCCCGCCGCCGGGCCCGCGGTGGAGGCGGGCGCCAGCCTGCAAACGCGCTTTGGGGCGTGCGTTTCAGAATTGGACGCGGGGTATATTATTTTCTGAATGGAAACGCAACGTTTCAACGGAATTATTATTGCGCCCGAATGACACACTGTTCGATATCACCAAAAGGCATTGCACCTTCTCGGGTATGAAAAGCGATGCGGACTTTATCATCAAACTTAAGAAATGGGGTTCTGGGAGCACCTTCCTCAATGATCTCGATCATACGAGCCTCGGCAATACACGATGACCCTCTCTCCCGATCTCGATTTGATACTGTCCCAGAGCCAATGATCGTTCCTGCAGATAAACGCCGTGTTCGAGCAGCGTGAGATATTAATCTCGGAAACTCAAAATTCATGTCGACCCCTGCATCTGGTCGACCATATTCTGAACCGTTGATTTCGCACACCATTGGCCCAATCAACTTAGCCCCATCCCAAGCAGTACCAAGCGCATCAGGCACTACGACCACTGGTGCAAACGCGCTTGCGGGTTTGCCTTGATAAAAACCAAAGCCCTTTGCCAGCTCACCTGGGATAATATTCCTCAGAGACACATCATTCACGATGGTAACAAGCTTGATGTGTTTGCCAGCGTCCTCTTCAGCTACTCCCATTGGAACATCGTCAAGAATCACCGCAACTTCTGCTTCAAAATCGATTCCCCAATCATCATCAGGGAGATCAATAGGATCTCTACATCCCATAAAGTCATCAGACCCACCTTGATATATCAAGGGCTCCTCTAAGAAACTTGCAGGCATTTCAGCACCTCTGGCACGGCGCACAAGCTCCATATGATTGAGGTACACACTTCCATCAGACCAGTTGAAACATCGTGGCAATGGCGCAGCCAGAACAGAATAATCTTCTAAATCAAAACTGCCATTTAAATGGTTTGCTTCCAGGGCATCGGCCATTTGTCGAAGTTTTGTTTCAACCGCGGCCCAATCATCAATTGCAGCCTGCAAGGTTGGCACGATGTCTTTAACAAGAGCCGCTCGCCTCAAATCATCAGAGACAACCAACAATGCGCCGTCCCGAGCCGCTTTTAATGATGCTAATTTCATCGATGACCCCAAGCTTTTTCTCGTTCCATAATGCCACGCAAAAAATCATTTTTTAATATAAAATATCGTAAACCTAGTAATTCATGAAGAATCTTTGTATAGTTTTAAATTCATACCATAATTATGGTTTTATTAAAAATTATTATGGTTTTTTTCATAATATTTAGTAATTGTTACTAAATATATATAATGTATAGAAAGATTTATAATTTGAAATTAATTAAAGACGCGGAAGAAATAAGTGAAATTGCTTTTGGTTTTATGGCATCAAAAGCCCTTTTTTCTGCACTTCACGCTGGTATATTTACAAAACTCTCTGAAAAACCACGTTATGTTGCTGATTTAGCAGAGGAAGTTGGGGTACCAGCAAACCGTATTCAAACCCTTTTAACCGCCCTGACCGCTTTGGGCCTCGTTTCTAGCCAAGGCGGACTTTTTGAGAACTCACCAGGTGCTGAGGCCTTCCTTGTAGAAGGCGCAAAATACGATTTTGGCAACTATCTTCGACTTCAAATAGACCGTCAAATGTTTCCAATCATGACAGGTTTAGAGGCTGTCGTGACAGGAGAGACAACGACATTACCTTTAATAGAATCATACGCCGATTGGTTTTCCGACCCTGAAGAAGCGCGTCTTTACAGTGAGAGTCAGCACGCTGGATCACTTGGTCCAGGTCGCAGTGTTGCGCGCATGTTAGACTTGTCTGAAGCTAAAAGACTTATGGATGTCGGCGGTGGCACCGGCGCATTTGCAATCCGGCTCTGCGAAGCAAATCCCAATCTTACTGCAACGGTTCTTGACTTCCCTAATGTAGTAAAACTTGGCGAGGAATATGTACAAGAAGCTGGTTTATCCCACCGTATTTCCTTCATAGCGGGTAATGCCCTGGAAGATGAATGGCCTGATGATCAAGATGTAATTCTTATGTCTTACCTGTTTAATGGGGTACCAGGAGAAGCAATCCCAGATTTAACGCGAAGAGCCTTTTCAAGTCTTAGGGATGGCGGCCATTTCCTGGTTCATGATTTCATTGTGGACGATGACCGAACTGGCCCCCCGCTTGCTGCTCTTTGGCAACTTCAGCACTTAGCCTTCACCCCTGCTGCCAAGTCACTAACGCCAACTTGGCTCACAGGCTTAATGGAAGGAGTGGGTTTTACTCGAGTTCAAACGCACACTCTTATCCCTGGAATGACACGCCTGATGCACGGTCGAAAGATTAAAGTTACTTAGTGAAAAATGTAATCATTTTCTGATTCTTTTTGGCATCGGCCCTAAACTCTGCCAAAATATTTAAGAGCACTAAAGAATTCCTTAACAATCTTTGAGGACGTCTATCCCATGACCGCGAAAGTGGAAATCTATTCGAGCATGTGGTGCCCATTTTGTTTTCGGGCGAAGAAATTACTTCAGTCTAAGGGCGTAGACTTTATTGAAATTGATGTGGACGGTGATCCGAAGGTGCGTGAAGAAATGCGTGATCGTGCCGATGGGCGCTATACCGTCCCTCAAATCTTCATTGATGATGTTGGCATCGGCGGTTCTGACGATCTTGCCGAACTAGATCAGGCGGGCAAATTAGATGCCATGCTGGCCGGTGCATAATGAATAAGTTTATCGCAGCCTGCGTTCAAAACACTGCTGATAGGGATCCGGCCCCGAGTATGAAGAAGCTGGGAAACCTCATCCGCCAGGCTCGTGACGCCGGTAGTGACCTCATCATGACGCCAGAAGTCTGTCACATGCTTGAGCCGCGCCGAAAACTCGGCATGGAAAAGGCACAATTGGAAACCGCCAATGAATCCTTAGAGATATTCCAAAGCCTAGCACAAGAAACAGAGGCTTGGCTGCTCATTGGATCGATGGCAATTAAGATTGAAAATGAACAACGTATGGCAAATCGTTCATTTTTAATTAATCCTGATGGCAACATTGTCGCTAGATACGATAAGATTCACATGTTTGATGTCGATGTTGGCGAAGGTGACACGTACCGAGAATCGAATGGTTATCGACCTGGGGAGACGGCCACCCTCGCAACACTGCCTTGGGGCGGTTTGGGCATGACGATTTGCTATGACATGCGTTTTCCGTATCTCTACCGTGATCTAGCCAAAGCTGGTGCTGACTTTTTAACCGCACCCTCCGCTTTCACGGTACCGACGGGTCGTGCGCACTGGCATGTGCTGCTGAGGGCACGCGCAATTGAGAATGGCTGCTTTGTGTTCGCGCCGGCTCAAGTTGGTGAACATGCCGAAGGAAGAAAAACTTATGGGCACTCTCTGATCGTTGACCCTTGGGGAGAGGTCTTGGCTGACGGCGGCGAAAATGTTGGTTTCATTACCGCGGAAATCGATGTGTCCAAAGTAGCAGAGGCAAGAAGCCGAGTCCCCTCTCTATTCAATGACCGTCCATACGCCGCCCCGAAAAAAAGTAATTAGAATTGATCCTCTTAAGATAAAAAGTTGCCTCAATTAGTTTTCTGACCTTTTTATTGATACTTAAACGAAGTCACGAACCTAACACTGATAGGCCTTTCAGTGTTTTTCGTATCGTTTTCCCTTGGTAATTTCGATGCCACAGTCGTAGGCTCCTGGTTTGTTTCTGAGTGGAATTTAGACTCATGTCCAATACCGAACCAACGGTGCTTCGACAGGATGAGGGTGCAGTAACAGTACTGACAGTATCCAATCCTAAACGCCGCAATGCATTTTCCCCAGAAGTGAGGAGCGCCCTTGTAGGCCATATGGACGACATCGCAACCGATGCACGTATAAGAAGCATTGTGATTACGGGTGCCAATAATACGTTCTCCGCAGGGGGAGACCTTTCAACGATGCAGGATATGACTGCCTTTGAAGGACGAGAGCGTATTCGTGCGGGTCGCGCAATGGTGGAGAGCCTATGGCGCAGCGAGAAACCAATTGTAGCCGCGGTAGAGGGCTTCGCATTTGGCGCAGGCCTTTCCCTTGCCCTACTCGCTGACTGGATCGTTGTGGCCGAGGATGCCTCTTTCTGCGCATCCTTTGGCAAGGTAGGACTAATGGGGGACATGGGACTTTTCTGGACATTGCCGCAGCGAGTGAGTGTTGGAAAAGCCCGGCGGATCTTAATGTTGGCTGAGATCGTATCTGCCAATGAAGCATTAAAAATAGGCCTAGTCGAAGAAATAGCTCAAAAAGGGAAAGCATTAGAAAGGGCTATGTTGAAGGCAAAAACAATGGCGGAGGCAGCCCCCTTACCTAACAGGTTAACGAGAGAAGCGCTTGGGCAATTTCCTGCCGGCTTGGATGACATGCTGGCCTACGAAGCTCATGGACAAGGTCTTCTCTTCACCAGCTCAGACACTAAAGAAGGGCTTGCATCATTTTTTGAGAAACGCCCGCCAGTTTTCAAAGGAGCCTGAAATAATGGCTGAAAAAATGACCGTTAATGTTACGCGTGAGGGTCCAATCTCGGTTCTAGAGATAGATAACGTGAAGCAACGGAATGCGCTGACTATGGTGGTAAAGGAGGCACTCGTTCCTGCACTTCGGGAAGCGGAGGAAAACACTGATGTAAGATGCATCGTGATAACGGGAGCTGGAGGTACCTTCTCTGCAGGGGGCGATGTCAGTCTTTTTGGCGATATGACGCCTGCAAAGGGACGCCAGATAGTATTTGATCAGCGCAAATTTCTCCACCTAATGCTTCGAGGCGATACTCCAATCATTGCCGCGGTAGAGGGCTTTGCCTACGGAGCTGGATTTGGTCTTGCAATGGCTGCGGACCACGTAGTCTCAGCAGAGAATGCTAAATTTTGCGCGGCTTTTAATAAGATTGGGTTGATGCCAGATGGTGGCTTGCTATGGACCTTACCGCAAAGGATTGGCATGGGCCGAGCAAAAGACATGCTGATGTGCGCAACCGTTATAGATGGCATTCAGGCAAAAAGCCTAGGCATAGCCGACCGCTTAGCCAAACCCACAAAAGCATTAGATGTGGCTATGGAGAGGGCTATGCATTTTGCCTCAGCCGCGCCACTTGCCGTTGCAACTATAAAGTCTGCCTTCGCACGCTACCCACTAGACTTGGAAGCTGCGTTTGCAATCGAGACTGATGCTCAGCCAGCGCTGATGAATACTCAAGACGCAAAAGAAGCTCGACGCGCTTTTTTTGCAAAAGAAAAACCAAATTTTAAGGGAGCCTGAGACATGGTTTCGCCTGGCTGCAGCGTAGATATTACCGATGGTGTCGCCACCATCACAATGTCAGATCCTAAGAAGAAGAACGCTCTTTCGAAGCCTGTTGTAGCCGACCTTGAGAAGCATATTGATGGGGCAATGACTGATCCAAATGTTCGCGCTGTCATACTTACAGGAGCTGGTGGGATATTTTCCTCAGGCGGTGATATCTCCAGCTTTGATACAGACGAAATGCCCCTGCGCCGCAGAATGCCGAGACTGCAGCGTATTTGCTCCAAAATTGCCCACTCAGAAAAGCCTGTTATAGCCGCTGTTGAAGGAGGCGCCTTTGGAGGCGGGCTATCTCTTGCGTTACTGGCTGACCAAATCATCTCCGCTGATGATGCTCGGTTTTGTGCCAGCTTCGTAAAAATAGGTCTTGTACCAGACCTAGGACTGCTATCCACCCTCCCCGCCCGGGTAGGGATCGGTCGGGCAAAAGAAATCATGATGCTCGGTGAAGATGTGTCCGCTGCCGAAGCACTTGAAGACGGACTAGTCGACGAGCTTACTCCCCCAGGCCAGGCCCTCTCACGCGCCAAGGCTTTAGCGCAAGAGTTTGCGAGCATGGCCCCTCTCGCACTGGCCTATACGAAAGCTACCGTTATGCGCTGGCCAATGACGCTTTCTCAGGAATTAGCGTGGGAAGCTCAGGCACAGGGCCTTTTGTTCACGACGAATGACCTTCAAGAGGGTCGAAAAGCATTTTTTGAAAAAAGGAAGCCAGCTTTCGTTGGAAATTAGCATTAAAAAACATGCCTGATTGAGCAGGCCAAGGCGCTTAATAAGTGTGAACCCTTTGTTCTTTGCTTCCTCATGTCATATTTCGGCGCCACACAAACGGTTGTATGGTCCGCGTCTTAATAATTTTTTCAAGTGAGCAGGAACTAAAGATGGCGTCTAATAAAAAGCTTTTGGTATTGCCGGGAGATGGCATCGGACCGGAGGTTGTTGGCGAGGTTCGGCGAATAGTCGATTGGATGGATAAGCGTCGGCACGTCTCCTTTGACATTTCTGAGGGTCTTGTAGGCGGCGCAGCAATAGACGCCCACGGCACGCCGCTGACTGACGAGACAATGGCAGATGCAATGAGCGTGGACGCAGTGCTATTTGGCTCTATTGGCGGACCCAAATGGGAGAAACTGCCCTTTAATTCTCAACCCGAGCGCGGGCTGCTGAGGCTTAGAAAAGAAATGGATCTTTTCGCCAACCTTCGCCCCGCTATGGTTTTTGATGCTCTAGCCGACGCATCCTCTTTGAAACACGAGTTAGTGGCTGGCCTAGATATTATGATCCTACGGGAACTCACAGGTGGGGTCTATTTTGGTGAACCGCGTGGAATCGAGACGTTGCCGTCAGGAGAGCGAAGAGGTTTTAACACTCAATCATATAGTGAGAGCGAGATTGAGCGGGTAGCGCGAGTTGGCTTTGAGCTAGCTCAAAAACGAAATGGCAAACTTTGCTCTGTTGAGAAGGCCAATGTCATGGAGTCCGGTGTCCTTTGGCGCGAGGTAGTAACTTCCATCGCCAAAGACTACCCAGATGTATCCCTATCCCACATGTATGCCGACAACTGCGCAATGCAGATCGTCCGCAACCCAAAACAGTTTGACGTTATTGTTACTGATAATCTGTTTGGGGATATCCTTTCTGACTGTGCTGCAATGTTGACAGGCTCACTTGGTATGTTGCCATCCGCATCGCTTGGTGCCGAAGATCCCAGCACAGGCAGGCGTATGGCCTTGTATGAACCAGTACATGGCTCAGCCCCAGATATTGCAGGGCAAGGAAAAGCTAATCCTTTAGCAGAAGTTCTAAGCTTCGCGATGCTGCTGAGGTATTCGTTTGATATGGGCGAAGATGCCGACATGATTGAAACTGCTGTCGGCAACGTGCTGGGCGCAGGGATCCGAACTGCCGATATTGCAGCCCCTGGACAGCAGGCAATCTCCACAAGCGAAATGGGCAACGCGCTCCTGAAGGAGCTTGATAAGTTAGCTGCGTGATCCGTACTCGCTTTGCACCAAGTCCCACGGGCCGCCTTCATCTTGGCCATGCTTTTGCAGCCTGGTTTGCGAGGGATGCGGCCCTACGGGCTGGTGGCGAGTTTCTATTACGTATCGAAGATCTAGACCAAACTCGAAGTCGTATTGAATACGAAGAGGGAATATTTGAAGACCTGAAGTGGCTTGGCTTCGAGTGGACTGGCCCTGTAATTCGTCAGTCGAAAAGATCTGATGCTCATAGAGAAGCTTTGGCGAAGCTCATAGCCTCGGGTCTTGTTTACCCTTGCTTTTGCACCAGAAAGGAAATTCTTGCGGAAATAGCGGCTGCTGGAGGTGCACCACACGGTCCGAATGGACCAATTTATCCAGGGACCTGTCGCTTGATAACGCGAGATGATGCAAAAGCAAGGATGTCAGCTGGTGAGGACCATGCTCTCCGCCTTAACGTTGAAGAGGCCACTCGAGAGGTCGGGGCAATGCGATGGGAAGACGTTGAGGCCGGCCTGATAGTAGCTGACCCCAAATGCTTCGGAGACATTGTGCTTGCGAGGAAGGATGCGCCAGCCGCTTATCATCTAGCTGTTACCGTTGACGACGCTGACGCTGGCGTCACCCTAGTTACCCGAGGGAATGATCTCTTCCTGGCAACCGATGTTCAAATTCTCCTTCAAAAACTTCTCGAATTGCCTCAGCCAATTTATCACCATCATAAACTCATGCTTGGCCCAGATGGCAGACGCCTAGCTAAAAGAGACCAGTCAGAAACAATTAAAGCGCTCAGGGAGGAAGGAGTGTCGCCCGAAGAAGTCCTTAACAGATGTCGGATATAATTCGTCCGATACGTTCAATGTTACCCAGCGTCTCCTTGTGTTCCTGTCCTGGCCATTGCACCCGCAGTAAGATGTGATCTGTACCAGTGATTTCAGCGTAGCGAAGGATCTCGTCCTTGGCTTCTTCAACATCACCAATAATGAAGCGGCCTTTAGCAAAATCACCAAACCCAGCAGCAAAATCTCCGCCTGCTGTCTCACCCTGCCCCCAAGAGCTGTAAGCCTGATATTTGTACATCAAAGGCCCACGGCTTGCTTCCTCTGCATGCGCCTTATTTCGCCCGACAAAGCATTCCCTGATAACAGGGCAAGCGACCATTGAGTCTAGTCCGTGGATAGTGCGTTCTTCTCTGAATGCAGCCAAATAATTGAGTATTGATTCAGTTGAGAGTGTCGGAGCTACGCACCATGCATCAGCTATCCGAGCAGCACGACGAACCGATGCCTCTACGTCACCACCTAACCAAATTGGTGGCCGTGGCTTCTGCTTCGGTTGCACTGCCGGTTTTGCTGCATCGAGAGTGAAATGTTTCCCAGCAAAATCAACACTTTTCTGGGTCCAAAGTTGCTTGATGATTTCGACCCCTTCAGTTAACCGGCCAACTCGCTTTTTCATATCCACGCCCATGGCCTGGAATTCCTCTGGCCGGTAACCAAGCCCCGCGCACAGGACGTAATTACCATCAGTCAACCAGTCGATTGTAGCGCCTTCCTCTGCTGCCAAAACCGGATTCATCATTGAAAGCAAAAGTACACCTGGCCCAATTTGCATACCCTTGGCTTCTTCTGCCAACGCTCCCATCAGAGGAACAGTCTGAAACATCCCCATTGGACCAGTTAAAAGGTGTTGCCCGATAATAAGAGAACCAAAACCTGCTTCCCTCGCGGCTCTAACTTGGTCTTTGAGTGAACGGAGAACATCATCAGGACGCTCCTCTTCAGACCATTGCATAGCCGTGAACATGCCGATCTTCATGGTCGAGCTTTCCTCTCTTGCGCTAGATTACGTAGCTTAACTGATTCTTTTGGATTTAAGCTATGGCTCGACAACTGCACATTAATCTTTTTGTCCAATCAAGAGGACATCATGAGGCTAGTTGGCGACACCCAAAGGCGACACCGAAAGCGCTTACGGACATAGGCTATTTGCAAGAAATGGCGCAGTTAGCTGAGCGAGGAAAACTCGACTCTATTTTCCTAGCAGACCAACTAAACGTAACGCCGGACGCCACTCGAGCTCCCCGAAATTGGCTGGAACCAATAACAGTCTTGCCTGCGCTTGCAGCTGTCACCGATAGAGTAGGCCTTATTGCTACTGCCTCTAGCACATATACCGAACCATTCAATCTCGCTCGCCAGTTTGCTTCGATAGACCATATTTCAGGGGGACGAGCTGCATGGAATATCGTGACTTCCTGGTCTGCGCCCGCGGCTCGAAATTTTGGTGACGAGACACAAGTGAGCCACGCCGATCGATATCTGCGGGCAGAAGAATTTGTCCAAGTTGTCAAAGCTCTTTGGAATAGTTGGGACGAGGACGCTATTGTCGACAATCGAGTAACGGGCGAATACATCCGAGAGGGTAGCTTCCGGCCAATCAATCACAAAGGAGTACACTATTCTGTTGCTGGTCCTTTAAATGCTCCGCGAGGCCCTCAAGGGCGCCCAGTCTTAGTGCAGGCAGGTTCCTCCGAAACAGGGCGATCCTTTGCTGCAAGAAATGCCGAGGCAGTCTTTACTGCGCATTTGGAACTCGAAACCGCAAAAGATTTCTATGCAGACCTAAAAGCTAGGGCTTCCGACTTCGGCCGAGACCCTGACCACATTGTTATACTTCCAGGTCTATCACCAATGATTGGCTCAACTGAAGTAGAGGCCAAAAGGTTTGCGGAAGAGCTAGATTCCCTTGCGGACCCTGAGGTCGGCCGTAAGCGTCTTTCAGCTCGGTTTGGAGGCTATGATTTCTCCCACCTACCGTTAGATACGCCACTTAGCCATCATGACCTTCCCGATCCTGAAACAGTCGAAGCTGCTCGCAGTCGTGCAGAAACAATTGTCGGTTTCGTTAAACGTGAGGGAGCAACGCTCCGACAATTGCTGGCAAAACTTGCCGGCGCGCGAGGTCACTTCACTTTCGCCGGCACACCTAAACAGGTGGCTGATCTGATGGAAAGTTGGGTGGAAGCCAAGGCGGCTGACGGCTTTAATTTGATGCCACCTGTCCTACCATGGATGGCTGAAGTCTTTATTGATGAGGTACTGCCAATTCTCAGGAAGCGAGGACTATTCCGCGAAGAGTATACTGGAACTACCCTCCGAGATCACCTGGGAATACCAGGTTATTCTTGAATACCCCACGAGCAAAATATCTAGAATTATTTTTAAATATCAGCCCTTTATATGTTTGAGAAAAAGATATTTTTGTATGATTTACAATAAGATATTTAAAAATTCTTATTTTATTTCTTAAATAAAAAGATTAAATTCCTCCAAAATGCCACAGGGACATCTGGATACATCGAATTAGGTTTCTGGAAGAGGTAAGTTTGCAAAATGAATTGGACTGAACCCGTCGACATTTATTGTGAAAGGCTAGGCCCAGAATTCTGGGCAGAGCCCATCAATGCAATTACTAACCTTTCTTTTATCATTGCAGGCATTTGGGCTTTTATGTTCGCGAAGGCGCGCGGCTCAGCCGACCCAGCTGTTGTATTTTTAGCTAGCCTCGCTGGGTTAGTAGGTATTGGCTCCTTCCTATTCCACACCTTTGCCGTCCAATGGGCCGGGCTTGCAGATGTGGGATCAATTGCACTTTTTATGATCATCGGAATGCTCATTGGGCTCCGCCGACTATTTGCGTTGAATTGGCTTTCTGCAGCTATGGGAGCAATTATTTTTGCAGCTGTTATTTTCCTGGGGCCAGAGCGGTTCAATATTCAAATCCCAGTCCTTGGAGAAGGAAACCGCTACTTACCGGCCATCATCGCGCTTGGAATTATAGCAGGCGCGCTCGCCATGAAGGGTCGGCCAGCATGCAGGCCAATCGCAGCATCGGCTTTTCTGCTTAGCGCATCCCTCGTGTTTAGATCGATAGACACGAACGTCTGTGAAGCGTTTCCGCTTGGAACTCACTTTCTTTGGCATCTGCTCAACGGATGTGTGTTGGCGTTGATCATGTATTCAATAATTCGTTACAGGCATGTCCAATAATGACTAATGCTAAGCGGATCCAACTTTGGGCCGAAATGCTGAGCTTCTACGTGTTCGCTCCTCTAATTTTCACCTGGCTTCTGAATACTAATAAGCTTAGCCGATCCGAAATGCCGATCGCCTTCTTTGCACTTTTTATATTCGCTATTGTGCTTTTGACTATTACGCCTGACTTTAAGTGGCGTTCTCTCCTACCCACTTCTTTCCAGCTTGAATGGAGAGCCTTAAGTATTTTTTTACTTATAAGCTCCGGTACTATGTACTTACTCATACAAGTCATAAATCCAGAGCAACTGTTCAGCTTCCCGCGCCGCGCTCCAGAAATCTACTTGGTAGTAATGGCACTCTATCCTCTCCTCTCCGTCATTCCGCAGGGGATAATTTATCGAGTACTCTTTTTTAAACGTTATGCGGCTCTCTTTCCCGAAATAAGATACTCACTGCCAGCAGCAGCAATTGCCTTCGCACTCGCGCACCTATTTTTTCAGAATGTGATTGCCCTTTTGCTCACTTTCTTCGGAGGTCTTGCTTTTGCCTGGGCTCACCGCATTCGAGGTTCGTTCTGGACTGGAAACTTTCTTCACATAATTGGAGGTTGGTGCATTTGGACTTTTGGACTAGGCAGATACTTCTATCATGGTGCCATTTAGTCTCCGGCAATTTGGAAAATTAAAAAAACCGAAATTGACCGCTGCGATTAATACCGATGGGCCTCAATCAGTTTTCCAAGCGGTGTCTTCTGATGCTGTTGTCCATCAAAATTTGAAGGGTCGAGCCATTCCTCATATGCAGCACGAATGCTAGGCCATTCCCTGTCGATAATAGAAAACCAGGTAGTATCCCTGTTCCTGCCTTTATAGACCAAGGCTTGACGAAATAATCCCTCGTACCTGAAGCCAAGTCTTACCGCGGCATTTCGTGAAGGACCATTCAGACTATCGCATTTCCATTCATAGCGACGGTAACCCAACTCATCAAAAACACGACGCATTAATAAAAACATAGCTTCTGTTGCGGCTGGCCTGCGCTGGAGAAGCGGCGAATAGTGAATATTTCCGACCTCAATAACACCATTCAAAACGTCAATTCGCATCAGAGAGGCAAGCCCAACAGACTTTCCTGATGAAGTTTCTATAACGGTGTGAAAAAGCGGATCGTTCTCTAGGCAGTTCTGTTCCAACCATTTGAGGCACGCCTTTTCATTGGCAAAAGGCTCATAACTTAGATAAGTCCAATTGGCGCCGCTCGTATCCCTTGATAAGGATTTATAGAGCGATGAACCGTGCTCCGCCACGTTCAACGGCTCAATCCGGCAAAACCTGCCCTCGATTGGCAATCTGGGTGGGTGGGAACGAACCGACCAACCATCCGCGACTGCCCCAATTGCTTGGCCCAAATTGTTAGTGCGAGTGGACAAAGGATTAGGCTCCTGAAATCATCAACCTGCAGTGTATCCACACTGTTTTTCTAGTCCAACACATTGCAACACAAAACTAGCTGCGAGTTGGTTGTCACAAGAAGTAATTTAATTGAGTTTTAAACAAACTATCATCGCAAATCTGCATCTGCACATGTAATGGAGGAAGTTAACGATGGCTCAACAATTTCCTGAACTATCGGAAGAATTAGCCCAATGGGTGGCTGACCAAAAGATCTTCTTCACTGCAACCGCAGCCCCGAATGCGAGGATTAACCTTTCGCCAAGGGAAGGCAGTGCCCTTCGTGTCCTGGGTCCTAATTCTGTTGCTTATCTAGACAAGACTGGCAGTGGCAACGAAACAGCAGCCCATTTAAAGGCCGACGGTAGGATGACAATCATGCTCTGTTCGGTTGAAGGGCCACCGCGAATTCTGAGACTTTATGGCAAAGGCCGCGTAATTCATCGAGACAGTGCCGAGTACGCCGAAATTTTACTTGGCTATTTCGGTGGCAACGCACCACCCGGTGCGCGTCAAATTATTCATCTCGACTTCGATATAGCTCAGACGTCCTGTGGTTTTGGCGTACCTTTGTTTGCCTTTGAGCGGGAGCGGGATGTTTTAGTTCGTTGGGCTGCTGGAAAGGGAGAAGATGGAATTTCTGCTTACTGGGCCGAGAAAAATCAAAAGAGCATCGATGGGCTCCCGACCGGAATCCTCGACGCCCCGCTAGAGTAGAATCTACTCGGCCATCACCTGCGCTTTGGCAACCTGAAGAAGCTCATCCATCTTTTTTCGGAGACGAGAACTATCTAGTTCAATACCAGCCGCCTTCATGTCAGCCTGGACCTTTTGCAGGACATCATCATCACCTGGCTTCTCAAAGTCTGACATAACGACATCCTTCGAATAGGTCGTGAGGGCATCGCCAGACAAGCCCATCTCATTTCCAGCCCACTCTCCAAGCAGTCGATTCCGCCGAGCAACCACTTTAAATTGGACCTCTTGGTCATGTTTGAACTTTGCTTCGAATTCCTTCTCGCGATCCTCGAAAGCTGCCATGATCCCTGCTACTCCTTGAAGAGAAAATTATTTACTAGTGTATATACGGCTTTCACGACCTGATCGATACATTAGATGGGTCAACTTTTTCGAATTGGACCGAAATATTTATGTGCACCGTTGTCCTGCTCCGCCGCCCTGGGCATGACTGGCCTTTGCTCATGGCTACCAACCGGGATGAACGCGTAGACCGCGCATGGGACCCGCCTGCCCGCCACTGGCTAGACCGCAAAGACGTAATAGCCGGAAGAGACAGGGAGGCAAATGGTTCATGGCTCGGCATGAATGACCAAAGGGTAGTGGCAGCAATTCTAAATCGTTCGGGGAGCCTAGGACCTGCGCCAGACAAACGTAGTCGTGGGGAATTGGTTCTTGAAGCCTTAGACCATGCAGCTGCTGCGGACGCGGCAGAAGCCCTTTCCGAACTCGACACCCGGTCTTACAAAAGCTTTAATCTGATTATTGCCGATGCTGAAAAAGCTTTCTGGATAAGAGGCGAAGGCAATGGGGCCCCGACAGTTTCCGAAGTGCCTGAAGGCATATCAATCTTTACGGCACATGATATGAATGATGTGCATGCCTCGCCGCGCGCACGTCACTACCTGCCTCTATTTCAAAGTGCTCAACCACCAAACCCTCAAGTTGGCGACTGGGCTGAGTGGGAAGAACTTGTCGCTTCTCGCGAAATGGCTGAGGGTCAGACTGATGCCAATGCAGCTATTCATGTAGAAACAGACTGGGGCTTTGGAACGGTATCAACTTCTCTGATTGCCCTACCGGCGCTGACAGATGAAGACATTTCTCCAAAATGGCGCTTTGCAGAGGCTTGGCCTACACGAAAGTCCTACCGAGACATCTTGGCCTAACCGAATTCAATGCATTCCTAAACAGCATATCGTATAAGGGGTATCGATTCTGTAGTCGTTTTATGCGAAAGCAGACACCCTTGGTTACAGCGAAAGATGCCCCGCCATGGCCCGCCGTAGACGCATTTATGAAGGCAAAGCAAAGGTTCTTTTTGAAGGACCTGAGCCAGGCACGATTGTCCAGTACTTCAAGGACGACGCAACTGCTTTTAATAATCAAAAGCATGCCGTACTTGAAGGAAAAGGAGTATTAAACAACCGCATAAGTGAATACTTAATGTTGCGGCTTCAAGACGTAGGCGTGCCAACCCACTTCATGAAGCGTTTGAACATGCGGGAACAACTTGTCAGAGAAGTTGATATTATTCCGATAGAGGTAGTTGTGAGGAATGTAGCTGCCGGCTCCTTCTCCAAGCGATTTGGAGTGGCGGAAGGCTCTCCATTGCCTCGCTCAATCGTCGAATATTACTACAAGGCCGACGAGCTTGGCGATCCAATGGTGACTGAGGAGCATATAACTGCGTTTGGTTGGGCATCCCCTGCTGACCTAGATGACATGTTTAATCTTGCTCTTCGTATCAATGACTATCTCACTGGCCTTTTTATAGGTTGTGGCCTTCGACTGGTAGATTTCAAAGTCGAATTTGGCAGACTTCTTACGGAAGACACCGAACAAATCGTTCTTGCGGACGAGATAAGTCCTGACAGCTGCAGACTTTGGGACATCAATTCAAACGAGGTTTTAGACAAAGATCGCTTCCGCAAGGATATGGGGGGCGTCATTGAAGCTTACCGCGAAGTGGCACGAAGACTAGGTATTCTCCAAGATCAGAATGCAAATGTTACTGAAATTGGCTCAGGAAAATCAAAAAAAACGGGGCCAAAATCGATCGAGGGAGGTAAAGCATGAAGGCGCGTATTGCTGTACGCTTGCGTCCTGATGTGCTTGACCCTCAGGGAAAGGCAATTGGCCAAGCGCTAGAAATCCTTGGGTTTTCTGGCGTAAACAATGTCCGTCAAGGCAAGTTGATTGAATTTGACCTAGACGCAGCAAGTGCTAGCTCCGCCGAAGAACAGGTCAGGGGTATGTGCGAGAAGCTACTGGCAAATCCAGTAATTGAAGATTACGAGATTGAGATTACCGCCTGATGCGCGCGGCTATTGTTGTTTTCCCAGGCTCTAATCGAGAGCGCGACATGGCTCTCGCATGTCAACGCGCGTTTGGCACAGACCCTGTTTATGTCTGGCACCGAGACACACACCTTCCCGATGTAGACCTTGTTACTTTACCTGGTGGCTTCAGTTACGGGGATTATTTGCGACCTGGTGCAATTGCTGCTCGAGCGCCAATTATGGATTCAATAAGAATCCA
>JAURGE010000157.1 GCA_030833925.1 Alphaproteobacteria bacterium | reverse complement strand
ACTCTAATTTATTATATATAAAAGGTTTAAATAGCTCTAATGCCATTTTTTTAGGGAGACCGCACTGATGTAACATCAATTCTGGGCCAACAACAATTACTGACCTTCCAGAATAGTCAACTCTTTTACCTAATAAGTTTTGCCTAAATCTTCCCTGCTTACCTTTTAACATCTCAGATAAAGATTTAAGTGGTCTTTTATTGGTGCTAGTAATAACTCTGCCTCTTCTACCGTTATCAAATAAAGCGTCAACTGCTTCTTGCAGCATACGTTTTTCATTTCTAACAATAATATCTGGGGCTCTTAATTCCATTAATCTCTTTAATCGATTATTTCTATTAATAACTCTTCGATATAGATCGTTAAGATCAGATGTTGCAAATCTTCCACCATCAAGTGGAACTAAAGGTCTAAGCTCTGGTGGAATAACTGGTATAACAGTTAAAATCATCCATTCAGGTTTGTTTCCAGAGTTAATAAAATTCTCAACTAGTTTTAATCTTTTAATAGTTCTCTCTTCAGCAACCTTAGAAGTTGTTGTTTTTAAAACTTCTCTTAATCTTTCTCTTTCAGCTGGTAAATCGATAGCA
>JAURGE010000156.1 GCA_030833925.1 Alphaproteobacteria bacterium | reverse complement strand
AGCTACCCCACTTAAAAAGCAACACAGCAGAGCAGAAGAAAATATTTTCGACACAATAAACCCCTCGCTAAACATGAGAAGACGATACACCCAATGCCCGTGCAGCAGTGACAACGCACAAGCGACCTAACCACCGCAAAGGTTATTACCGCGCGCTTTTCTTGCACAAAGTAGCATTCCGCGAAATCCCTAGACAGTTTTCACAGCTCAGTTTGACGCTTTGGCGCTAATTCTAGGGGACTGAATTGATTCGAGTTCTCTTGTTCATCTGTCAACCGATTTCCACAGAATCCGGCCATTCTGAACGGACTCTGATTGCTCTTCTTCAAGGGTGACAACAGACTTGTATTCAAGTAATCCCACACTTGAATACGATGAATCCCAAAAACACAGAGCCGCCAGATTTAGCAAAACTTGCTCAGTTCACAGGCACCGCTCAGTACTGGCGCGTAGCCCGCCAGTTTGTCATCACAGATGGTGTCAAATACCTCGCAGAATCTGCAGCGTGCTTCTGGCTCATAGACGCTGCAATCAGTCACTTGCTGGAGATAGGCACTTGTGACTGGTTTGTGCTGGTCAGGACGGAGGTGTCTGG
>JAURGE010000155.1 GCA_030833925.1 Alphaproteobacteria bacterium | reverse complement strand
GGTCCTAATCGCTCGATAGGCTAGAGCTTCGTCCTCGGATCAAAATCCAGAAATCTTCTGGAATGATCCTAACGAAATCAAACGCACACAAAAAAATCGCATCTCTGAATTATCAGTACAACCAAAGCATACGATCCCTCTCTCTCAATTCCTCCTCGCCCTAACAAGGGCGGTGACACGCTTCCCTTTGGACGGGTTGGCGGTCATGGCGAGGGAGACACACCCGATCCCATCCCGAACTCGGCCGTGAAACCCCTCTGCGCCGATGGTACTGCGTCTTAAGGCGCGGGAGAGTAGGGCGCCGCCAGCCCCTCCAAATGGAAGACTTCACTCAAATCAAAAAAACACCAACGCGGGGTGGAGCAGCCCGGTAGCTCGTCAGGCTCATAACCTGAAGGCCGCAGGTTCAAATCCTGCCCCCGCAACCAAAGATTAAAGCCGCTAAGTCAACGACATAGCGGCTTTTTTAATGGCTCCCATCACTACCCAACCCGCCACAATTGCCGCGTCCATTGCTACGTTTGAATATTCCTTGGGGATAGCTGAGGGTGTCTTGTGCTGACTTTGGGTGAGTTACCCAACGTTGCGTGAAATTA
>JAURGE010000154.1 GCA_030833925.1 Alphaproteobacteria bacterium | reverse complement strand
CTTTCACAGCGTTCCCACATTGTATAGCCATCGGACGACAACCGAGCATGATGCTCCTGAAATCCTGTCTCGCGTCCTAGCTGAACATGCTGATGCTGCGCTTCTGGTACCGTTATGACCGGTGTGCCACCAGACCGTGAGTCTGACCGCACATCATCTAGAGGCTAATGGAATTCCAACAGTAATCGTCGGGTCTGCAAGGGATATAGTAGAATATTGCAGGGTCCCCCGCTTTATGTTTGTGGACTTTCCGCTGGGCAATCCAATGGGCGTTCCTTACGACAGTGAGATGCAGCTCGAAATAGCACGACTGTCAGTTAAACTATTGGACGAATTACAAGAGCATGGAACGACAATACGCGCTCCCTTCGAGTGGCCTGGCAATCCAGAATGGCGCGGTGTTTACAACCGTGTAACAGAAGGTGATCGTGAACGTCTTGCTGCTCTGGGCGAGAGCCGCAGAACTTTCAGAAGTTCTTTGCCAAAACGAGAGTTTTAAAAAGTGGGTTATTTTTCCGCTATTTTGTTCCAGTGGTGCGTTGCAAAATACCTTCTACAAAACCCGTTGTGTGAACACCGTTGAAACCCGCCGAGGTAAG
>JAURGE010000153.1:258-601 GCA_030833925.1 Alphaproteobacteria bacterium | reverse complement strand
CATTAGGCCTTTTTATACACTAGGTGGAACAGGCGGTGGTATTGTTTATAGCAAAGATGAATTTATATCTAAAACTCAAACTGCAATAGATTTAAGCCCAGTAAATAAAACTTTAGTTGAGGAATCTTTAATAGGTTGGAAAGAATTTGAATTTGAGGTTGTGAGGGATAAATTTGATAACTCAATTATTGTTTGCTCCATAGAAAATTTAGATCCAATGGGAGTGCATACCGGCGATAGTATTACCATTGCCCCTGCACTTACACTTACAGATAAAGAATACCAAGTACTTAGAGATCAAAGTATAGCAATTTTAAGAAAAATTGGTGTTGAAACTGGCGGA
>JAURGE010000153.1:0-248 GCA_030833925.1 Alphaproteobacteria bacterium | reverse complement strand
GTATTGATTATTGAAATGAATCCTAGGGTTAGCAGATCATCAGCATTAGCCTCAAAAGCCACTGGTTTTCCGATTGCTAAAATTGCAGCTTTACTTGCAATAGGATATACACTTGATGAACTTCAAAATGATATAACCAAAGTAACCCCTGCTAGCTTCGAACCTGTTATTGACTATATTGTTACTAAAGTTCCAAAATTTAATTTTGAAAAATTCCAGGGTACGCCAAATGAGCTTAATACGGCAAT
>JAURGE010000152.1 GCA_030833925.1 Alphaproteobacteria bacterium | reverse complement strand
CCTAATTCATTAAGCGCCCGGGCTTCCGAAGATGCCCAACGGATCAGATACACCGAAGGAGTACCTTTCACGGGCTTTGTAACGGCTGTTGCCGGTATCAAAGTCAGCGTCCATTGATGTAGACATCGGAGTACGAACGAAGTGTTTCAGGCCGTTCGGTACGTCAGTCAACAAGAACCAAGCATCTACGTCTGTCAGGTAGTGATTGACAGTGTAACCCTGCGGGATTGCGCCCATATTGCGGATAGCGTTGATGTCGTTATCAGCAGTACCCACGCGGCCTTCTGTTTCCAGCAGACGATCAGCAACGAACTGAAGATCGGGCGGAACAACCAGCTTACGCGGTTTAGCGGCAACCAACAAACCACGCTCATCAGTCCAGCCAGCAATCTGGATGATTGCAGCTTCGAGCGAAGTTTCGTTCAGGTCAGCAGATACAGCAGGCTCATTGGAGTTAGTGCCGCCAGACACCAGCGGGTGAGCAGTAGAACAGAGTTCTACGCCGTCACCATAGGTATAGCTGCTATTGAACGCGTTGTTCAAAATAGCGGCAGCCTTAACCTGCTTGGTGTAAGCCATAGCACGAGCCAGAGCCTTGGTAT
>JAURGE010000151.1 GCA_030833925.1 Alphaproteobacteria bacterium | reverse complement strand
GCCCTATGAAATAAATTTAGAGAGTAATTTTTTTTCTCAGGATTATCACCAAGATATTTTTTTTTATGTCTACTCTGCTAAATCAAAGAAAATTTTAGCTCAGGGAGGCGGATATCATTATTCTAAGAATAAAAGTAAAATAGATGGATTTGGATTTTCCTGTAATGTTGATAATTTGTCGGAGTTAATTTAATGCATAAAGCTGTAATAGGGTTGCAATGGGGCGATGAAGGTAAGGGTAAAATTGTTGATTATCTCTCTGAGGATTTTGATTTAGTAGCTAGGTATCAAGGGGGTAATAACGCAGGTCATACTGTTATTGTCGAAAATACCACATATAAGTTAAATCTTATACCTTCAGGAGTCATTAGAGGTAAGCCCTGTTTTTTAGGTCAAGGTGTTGTTCTTGATCCTGAACATTTTTTGAATGAGTATGATCAAATTTGTCAAAAAATTTCAAATCCAAAAATTTATCTATCATCAAATATATCTTTGATTTTAAAATATCATAAGCATTTAGATAAAATTAATGAGTCAGTGTTAACAGGGGAAAATAAAATTGGTACTACAGCTAAAGGTATCGGCCCTGCCTATCAAGATAAAGTGGGAAGGAAAAGCATAA
>JAURGE010000150.1 GCA_030833925.1 Alphaproteobacteria bacterium | reverse complement strand
AATAATCTTTATTAGACTTGAGTTTTTTTATTTCCTCTCCAATTGGACAAATTTTTTCAATTAATAATTGTGATAATTCCTTTTTAAATTCTGAAAAATTTTTTCCACTCCATAAATTTATAATATCTTTTGCTTTTTCATTTTTGAAAGCAGCAAAAATATTAATTAAATTTCTTGCTTCTGGTCTATTTTTTTCTAAAATAATATTATCATTTATTGGCTCACTGTCTGTTTTAGCTTTTTGAATCTTTTTTGAAATTAAATCTGCATCATCAGTCAAATTAATTCTTGATAAATCAGACTCTTCGGATTTGCTCATTTTTTGAGTTCCATTTCTAAGACTCATCACTCTGGATATGTCTTCTGGTATAATGGGTTCTGGAGTAATAAAAAAATCTTTATAATTAAAATCATTATTAAACTTTATTGCAATGTCTCTACAAAGCTCTAAATGTTGTTTTTGATCCTCGCCAACGGGAACATGGGTAGCTTTGTACAAAAGAATATCTGCAGCCATTAAAACTGGATACGTATAAAGCCCTACACTTGCTTTTTCTTTATTATTTCCTGCTTTTTCTTTAAACTGGGTCATTCGATTTAACCAACCAATCCGTGCAATACAATTAAAAA
>JAURGE010000149.1 GCA_030833925.1 Alphaproteobacteria bacterium | reverse complement strand
CTTGAGAGCCTAATCTTATACCTGATGTAACCATAGGACTTTCAGTATCAAAAGGTATACCATTTTTATTGCAAGTAATGTTGGCTCTACATAAACTTTCAGCTGCTAAATTTCCTTTGACATTAAAAGGACGAAGGTCAACAAGCATTAGATGTGTATCAGTTCCTCCTGAATAAATCTTAAATCCTTTATTTTTTAAAGTTTCAGCTAAAATTTTAGCATTAGCTAACACCGATTTAATATAACTTTCAAATTCAGGTTTTAGGGCTTCTAAAAAACCTGCGGCTTTACCAGCTATAATATGCATCAAAGGTCCACCTTGATAACCTGGAAATACAGCTGAATTAAATTTTTTAGATAAGTCCTCATGATTAGTTAAAATTATTCCACCTCTTGCACTTCTAAAAACTTTGTGTGTCGTCGAAGTTACAACATGAGCATAATCACAAGGATTAGGATATCCCTTACCAGCAACTAAACCTGAGAAATGCGCCATATCGACCATTAAATATGCTCCAACTTTATCCGCAATTTCTCTAAATCTTTTAAAATCAATTATACGAGAATAAGCACTACCACCCGCAATAATTAATTTAGGCTTATGTTCTAGAGCAAGTTTTTCAACATTGTC
>JAURGE010000014.1 GCA_030833925.1 Alphaproteobacteria bacterium | reverse complement strand
AGGCAACACAGCCTGGAGTGTGGCCAGGGGCTAAATGCATTGTGATGCCTGGAAAGACCTCTTCTCCGTCCTTGGCCCTCACCAAGGTTGGAAGAAGATTCAACTCTCTGACATAAAGCTCTGGAACCGGTGTTGTGCCCCATGGCTCTGCTAGCGCCCAGGTCATTTCTACGTCGGCAATCACAGTTCTCGCCTTTGGAAACAAAACCCAGTTAAGTGCGTGGTCGTAGTGAGAATGGGTCAAGAGAACGTCTGTTATGTCAGACGGCTTGAGATTTCGTTCTGCTAACGCAGAAAGCAGGAGTTTCCGGTGGCCAAACGCGCCAACATCAATAAGTGCTAAGCGGTCGCCATGCCGAATTAGAGCAATAGTGCTCCATCCAAGAGAGCCATGGCAGACAGACTTGCCAGGAAAGCCCGTTACAAGGATTTCAATGTTGTAGCCAGTCAATTGCATTGGGTTCAGTCCTCTTCGATAGCGATTATACGCGCTGGAGCACCATCCGCATTTGGAACCTTAATGGGTAATCCAAATACTTCGCAGCGTTCACCTTTGATCGATGTCATATTGCAGAGATATTCCATCATTATGACGCCACGCTTCAGCAGCACTTCATGAGTGACATTCTCTTCAGGGGCTGGTGTTCGATCTCCGAGGACTAGATTTCTAATGCAATAATCTTGAGGAAAATCATATCCGATCGCTTTGATACCACGCCCGTACAGCCACTCTGCTGCATCTTGTTCAACCCATGGAGACCGCGTCCAAAATTCTGGCGTTTCGATGCTTTCATGTTTGTCCCAACCAGTGCGCAGTAGAACGATGTCGCCTTCTCTGATGTGTTGGCCAGCGTCAGCGACATGGGCCTCTCGAATTGCTGCGTTAGGTCCAACAGAAGAAACATCAACGACAGCAGCTGGACCAATTGTCTGCTCTAGTTTGAGATTATCGGTTGAATAACCATTGGGGTCGAAATGGAGAGGCGCGTCCATGTGCGTGAAGGCATGGCAGGACACATTGATGCGCGTTGCCTGGACAAATGAACCCTCCTGGAAGCTTTTGTCTAAAGTTTGCTGTGTGGGCCAACGAAAGTGACCGGCTCGGATGGGCGTTGAAAGATCGACAATACGGGGCATGATAAGTCCTGTAAAAATATTAGTTTGTGCCGCTCAGCGTCTATCCGTTGAGCAGCTGATGCAACCCCCCGAATAATCTTGACGCTTTACCGCCCCAATGTTACCTGACGCCTCTCCAAAATGGGGGCGCATAGCTCAGTCGGTAGAGCAGCTGACTCTTAATCAGCGGGCCGTAGGTTCGAGTCCTACTGCGCCCACCAATACTTTCAATGACTTAGACGGTATTTGTGTGGCCCTCAAAGCTTTGTGGGTTACAAGTTGGAAAAACTATCATTTATCCGTCTATCTCGCCCGTCGGTCACATGCCGAATTTCAGCTTTTATTGCTCTCTGGCGAATGACACAGGTGCCTTGGTGTCAGGTATCGTACAGGCTGGATGAACACCATTTCCCGCCATTTGGTAACTAAGTATAGTGCAATTGTCAGATCGTTATTTGTCGCGTCACATTGTGCCATAAAGATCCGCTTTGGTTGGTGGGTTGGGCGTTTCGAAATCTATGGGAGAAAACAAATGAAAAAGGCGTTCACCATTGCCGCTTTGGCCGCGGCTATCACGTTAGCTCCAGCCCATGCGGAAACAGTTAAAATTGGTTATATGACCACCTTGTCAGGAGGTGCTGGCATTATTGGCAAACAGATGCAGAATGCTGTTGAACTTGCACTTGAGCACAAGGGTGGCAAACTTGGCGGCATGGACGCCGATGTCGTTTTTGTTGACGATCAGCGCAAACCAGACGTTGCGAAACAACTAGCTAATCGGTTGGTCAAAAGTGACCGCGTTGATGTTGTTGCAGGCATTATTTGGTCAAACCTTCTTGAAGCCGTGCATAAACCAGTTACACGCTCCGATATATTGTTAATAAGTTCTAACGCTGGGCCATCCACAGTTGCCGGCGAAGGCTGCCATAAAAACTTTTTTTCCATGTCTTGGCAAAATGATCAGACACCTGAAGCCATGGGCAAACACATGCAGGATGCCGGCATCAAATCGGTTTATCTGATGGCGCCGAACTATCAGGCTGGCAAGGATATGTTGTCTGGTTTTAAGCGCTATTACAAAGGCAATGTGAAAGCAGAAGTTTATACCAAGCTTGGTCAAAGCGACTTTCAGCCAGAGCTATCAGCGCTTCGTGCAACTGCCCCTGAGGCAACCATGGTTTTTCAGCCTGGTGGCATGGGCATCAATTTTGTCAAACAGTGGAAACAGGCCGGCATGGATGGAGTGAGCAAGCTTTATCAGGTCTTTACTGTTGACGGGGTGTCACTTCCTGCACTTAAGGAGTCGGCGCTTGGTATTCTTGGAACCCAAACATGGTCGCCTGACCTTAATAATGCGATCAACAATAAATTCGTTGCTGATTATAAGGCCAAATTTGGAGGCTACCCATCGTTCTATGCAGCACAGGCCTATGACACCATCCTAGCGATTGACCATGCAATCGCTAAATCCGGCAGCAAGGATACCGATAAAATGCGTGCTGTGTTGGCGGCGGGTAACATTCCCACAACCCGTGGCTTGCTGAAAATGAATAGTAATCATTTTCCGATTCAGAACATCTACCTGCGTGAAACAGTTAAGGATGCTGATGGTATAGTAACGACCAGGGTAACCGAGACGGTATTCACAGACCACGCTGATTCTTACGCGGCGAAATGTAAATTCTAGACCGAACCAGGCCAGCTTAAAGCACAGTTTTTTGGCTGGCCTTTTTTTCGCGCAGATAGAACTCCTCTGATTCGACTGGCTTTGCGCAATGACACTGACCCTCATTCTTGAACAGACCTTTAATGGACTGCAGGCAGGGGTGACATTGTTTCTAGTTGCTGCGGGTCTGACCCTTATTTTGGGCATTATGGATGTTGTATTTTTAGCTCATGGCGCTCAGGTGATGATTGGCGCCTATGCGGCAGCGGCGGTGGCTGCGGCAACAGGCAATTTTTATATAGGTCTTTTTCTGGCGATCCCGGTAACCTTTGCTAGTGGCTATGTTTTGGAATTTTTGCTGATCCGGCACCTCTATCGGCGGGACCATATGGAACAGGTGTTGGCAACTTTTGGTCTTATTCTGTTTTTCAACGAGCTAATTCGGATTGGTTTTGGCCCTGCAGCGCTTTATTCCGATTTGCCGCGTTCATTATCTGGTTTTGTTGAAATACTGCCGGGTGCGCCCTATCCGATTTACCGACTTTGGGTGATTCTGGTTGGCCTCGCCTGCGCTATAGGCATTCATATTTTTGTTTCGCGCACCCGTATTGGTGCGATGGTCCGGGCGGGGGCCAATAATCCGGAAATGACAGCTGCGCTTGGCATCAATATCAAGATTTTGTTTCGGTTCATTTTTGCTGTTGGAGCATGTTTTGCTGGGGTGGCTGGTATGATGTTGGGGCCGATCACCGCTGTACAGCCAGGGATGGGGGAACCACTTCTGATCCTCTCATTAGTGGTGATTATTATTGGCGGTGTTGGATCGGTGCGCGGGGCTTTTATCGCCGCTATCATCGTTGGGCTTATTGATACATTGGGTCGGGTCTTTTTGCCGGCCATGCTGCGCTCGGTTGTCGATCAGGCAACTGCGGATGGCGCTGGCCCTGCGGTTGCCTCGATGCTGGTCTATATCACAATGGCAGTGGTGCTTATTTTCCGTCCAACAGGACTGTTTCCGGCAAAGGGGTGATCCGATGTCAGGAATTCGCAATCTAATTGGGCTGGTTTATGAAGGGGTAAAAGACAACCGACTTCTTTGGCTGTTGATTATTGGCTTTGCCCTGTTCCCGATCATCACTCACTTCGCCGATTTACCATTCTGGAATGACGTGGCCATGCGGATCATGTTGTTGGGGATGGCAGCCATGGGACTGAATTTAGTTCTTGGCTATGGTGGTATGGTGTCATTTGGCCATGCAGCTTTCATTGGTATTGGTGCCTATTGTGCCGGGATCAGCCAATTTTATGGCATAACCAATGGGTGGGTGCATCTTGGTTTTAGTATTATCACCTGCGGCTTTGCTGGTCTGGTGATCGGATATCTGGCGCTGCGCACCAGCGGTATTTATTTCATCATGATCACGTTAGCCTTTGCCCAGATGCTTTTTTTCCTGTTTGTGTCGCTAGAGGCCTTTGGTGGTGATGACGGTATGAGTATAGACCGTGCCGAATTTGGCTTTATCGACCTCTATGACCCGTTGCGCTTGTATTTTTTAATATGGATTGCCCTTGTTGTTGTTGGGATGGGGCTGATGTTCATTGTGCGCTCGCGTTTTGGCGTGACTTTAAGGGCCATAAAAAGCAATGCTTCGCGGGTCGAGGCCATGGGGTTATCCCCTTTGAGGTTTAAAATTGTCGGCTATGTGATTTCTGCGGTAGTTTGTGGGATCGCCGGCACATTATTTGCGAGTTGGCAGGAATATGTATCGCCTGACATCATGCATTGGACCCGGTCAGGCGAATTGATGATCATAATTATTCTCGGCGGACTCGGCACCCTGGCTGGTCCATTACTTGGCGCGATAGTGTTTCTGCTGCTTGAGGAGTGTTTGCCGCTGTTGCTTGGCGCGGCCGCCCCGGCCTATGCGGAAAACTGGATGATCCTATTTGGACCGTTTTTGATCATGGTGGTGATGTTTGGACGTGGAGGACTGATAGGACTCCTTAGCCAGCTGCAGGTGCGGCGCAATGCCCGCAGCGACCATAGAGGACCGTGATGGATAAATCGGTTCTTGAATTGCGAAACCTCTGCAAATCATTTGGCGCTTTAACAGTGACAAATGATCTTTCCTTTACTGTTGAACCGGGAGAGATTCATGCGTTGATTGGACCGAATGGCGCCGGCAAGACGACCCTGATCCAACAGATTTATGGTGCTGTGCAGCCTGATAGTGGCCAAGTTTTTTTAAATGGTAGAGAGATCACTGGGCTTGGCGTGCCAGAGCGCGTACAGGCCGGAATTGGTCGCTCTTTCCAGATTAGCAATGTGTTAATGGACTTCACTGTTCTGGAAAATGCGATTGTCGCCGAGCAAGCCCGTCTAGGGCAGAGTTTTCGGTTTCTGCGACCTGCCTTTAGTGACAAATCTTTAAAAGCAGGGGCATCTAAAATTTTAAGCCGCGTTGGCCTTGAAGACCGTGCCATGCAACCTGCAAGCGATCTGGCGCACGGGGAGCGTAGAATGCTGGAACTGGCGCTAGCATTGGCTACGGCACCTAAGGTCCTATTGCTTGACGAGCCAATGGCTGGCGCTGGTCTAGAGGAAAGTCAGCGGATGACAGAAATCATTGATCAGCTTCGTGGGCAGGTGGCCATTCTGTTAATTGAACATGATATGGATGCTGTTTTCCGTCTTGCAGACCGCATTACCGTTCTTGTCGAAGGCGCAATTATTGCAACAGGAACGGCAGACGACATCAGTAATAGTTCGGCTGTGCAGGCTGCCTATTTAGGAAGCGCTTAATCGTGCTGGAACTTCATGAAATTGAAACTGGATATGGCACTGGTCAGGTGTTGTTTGGCGTTTCACTCACTGTTCCGCCTGGGGCCTGTGTCTCATTAATGGGGCGCAATGGCATGGGTAAAACAACAACTGTACGTGCCATCATGGGACAATTACCGCTCAGTGCCGGCTGGATCAGTCGTTTCGGCGATAATCACGGCCAAAGGCCATCATTTGAAATAGCCCGAGCTGGTATTGGGTTGGTGCCCGAGGGCCGGCAGATTTTTTCGAACCTAACTGTGCGGGAAAATTTAAAAACGTTTTACAGGCTGCCTGCTGGCCAGACTGGTGAAAGTTGGAATCTTGATCGGGTACTGGCACTATTCCCACGTCTAGCTGAACGTTTAGAGCATGCTGGCAGTCATCTTTCTGGCGGTGAACAACAGATGTTGGCGATTGGAAGGGCCCTGATGACCAACCCGAAATTGCTCATACTAGATGAAGCTACTGAAGGCTTGGCTCCAATTATCCGCCATCAAATTTGGGAATGCCTAAATCTATTAAAGCAAGATGGCCAATCAATCCTGATCATTGACAAAAATGTCGATGCGATCGCTAAGCTCGCGGACCACCATTACATATTAGATAAGGGTAAAGTGGTTTGGCAGGGTGACTCGATATCATTAATGAGAACACCGGATTTGAAATCACGCTATCTCGGTGTTTAAGAGATAAGTTATTTACGTCTGTTTCAGGGAAAAAATGGTTGAGTGCAGAGTTGGATTTTGCTGGAAAGAGCTCTGGCGGATAAAGAGTTCTCCAACAGTTAAAGGTTCCTGCAGGCAATATCGAAAAAGAAAAGCCCGCATGTCAGCGAGAAACTGAGCATGCGGGTAGTCTCAAGGAGGATAACTCTATGAAGAGCTTTCTCAGACTACTCGTGTGTGCTTAACGCTATAATGTCTAAAGCATGAAACTTTTGTAATTTTAGATTGCCACCAAGGTGCCTAGCGGCACCATGGTCCTTTATCCCAAGACTTTATAACGGATGGCCAGCCTTCCACAGCTGCCAGTACTCGGCCATACTTGTCCATCACCGCTTGTCCGACACAGTTTCCATCGCGTCTAGCTTTGGCTCCCCCTATTTGAAGAGTTACTTTAGCACCCTCAAAATAGTCTTTGGCGGCTTTAGTAGCTTCTGCAAAGCCTTTTTCAGTTCGCTCAGGAGTATTAATTCCAACCACTCGAACCGAAAATGTGGATTGCCCAAAATCGGCCTTGAATGTGTCGCCATCAACTACCTGATCTACTTGCACCGTGCAGATCATTCCGAAAGTGAGAAGCGCAATTGCAGGACATGTGGCCACGGACGAACTCACTGTGAGTAAGCGGTAATTTATCAGCTAAACTAAGCTAGATACCTAAGATAGCCCTTTATTTTTCTATAAAGCTAAGTTTTCTAATTAGATTAATGAGAAAAAATTAATTCGTGAGAGGTTTATTGAAGCTGTTTGAATATGGGAGATACTTTAATTCTCAGCAAAAAGACCTGCATTTACCTTGAGCTTTGGGTGTCGAACACTCCGCAGGCTGACCTAACTAGCGAGATTCAATGATAACCTTAGAAGCTTCAGACATCGTTACTATTGCGGCTGTTTTTCTTCTCGCAGGAACCGTTAAGGGGGTGATTGGGCTTGGGTTGCCGACGATTAGTCTAGCAATTCTTACCGTAGTCATGGACCTCACAAGCGCGATGGCAATCCTTCTTATTCCGTCGTTTGTGACCAACTTTTGGCAGGCAATCGTTGGCGGTTATGGCATAAAACTTATCAAGCAGCTTTGGCCATTCCTACTGACGGCGACATTTATGGTTCCTGCAGGTGGCCTTGCATTGATGACAATTGATTCCTTTTGGCTTTCAAAGTTTCTTGGATTGCTGATTGTAGCTTATGCGGGCACCAGCCTTCTTGGTTTACGGCTTGATTTAAATCATCGAAATCAAATTTGGGCTGGGCCAACATTGGGAATTCTAAATGGCATTTTCACTGGTATGACCGGCTCGTTTGTGGTTCCTGGCGTATTATATTTGAATGCAATCGGCTTGCCGCGTAACGCTCTAGTTCAAGCGATGGGTATGCTTTTTACGCTAGCTACCATCGCTTTAGCCTTAACTCTGGGCGCTAGCAGTTTGTTAACAGCAGAGATGGGATGGGCTTCGCTAATAGGTTTAGCGCCGGCGATGTTGGGAATGATCATCGGAAGAAAAGTGCGGGACAATTTATCTGAAGCAGCTTTTCGAAAAATCTTCTTCTATGCCCTCGTGGTTTTAGGTCTCTACATTTCAGTATTTGTTTGACGGCTCAATAATCTGTTTGTCAGCCAGAGCTATCTCAAGACTCAATTGCTTAGATCCTGAATTCTTCTGCTAGTGCTGCTTGCAGCCGCCTCATCAATGTTTACTCTGGGCGCAGCCTTTGTCAGGGCCAAAGGAGATATCATTGACCAAGAGAAGTATTTTGAGTGCCAATGGGGAGGCGCAGAGCCACATTAATGATGCAGTAAGAGCTTTCACACTAAATTTTGGTGATCCAAATATCGACCTAGTCAAGGCCCGCGAAGCTGATGCCTCGGCACAAATGCCTGATATTTTGCAGTCTTGGTTTCTCGCTCTCTCCAACGACAGCACTCAATTAAAAAAAGCCGTTTCCATAATAGATACGGTCGATGAGACCCGTCTCACTGAGAGGGAGGGACGCAATCTTGTGGCTTTACGACTGGCTCTAGCGGGCCAGTGGCCATCCGCCGTTGATGTGCTCGACCGACATCTTATGGAAGACCCATTTGATCTGGCAGCGCATCAGTGTGCGCTCCGTCTTGATGGATATCTTGGACGCTTCGCCAGGGAGGCGGCACGGGCTTCCAGAGCACTGCCTTTCTGGTCAGTAGACGATCCAAACTACGGCATCATGTTATCCTTTTTTGGCTTTGGCCTTGAAGAATTTGGTGATTTTGCTCGCGCTGAAGATGTCTCTCGCGAGGCGGCAGAGCTGGAGCCATTTGCTTACTGGCCGCATCATGCTGTTTCCCACGTATTGGAAATGACAGGTCGGCCTGATGAGGGCGTTAGATGGATGGATGACAGGTTGCCTTTTTGGTCCGATCCGAAATGCAACAATCGGGTTCATATCTACTGGCATAAGGCTCTCTTCCATGTGGAAAGAGGCGAATTTGATCGGGCGCTTGCGCTCTACGACAATGAAATTCTATCTATGATGAGGCCGGTGGGTACGCAGCTATGCAATCCCACATCTTTACTGTGGAGGCTTCAAACACTGGGGTGTGATCCAGGAGATCGTTGGGGGGCACAATTCTGTCATTGGGAAAAGCAGCTATCCGGAATGGTAAGCCCCTTTAATGAAATTCATGGGGCTATGGCCGCTCTTAGTGCTGATGATTTTAAGGCCTACGACAATATACTTCTTAGTATGAAGCGTTCAGCCGCTTCTGGCTCTGAGCTTTCGGAAACATACAAGCACTGCGCCATTCCAATTACTGAGGCTATGGCTTGCTTCGTTAGGGGTGAGTACGGAGACGCATTGGAAGGGCTTCTTGGCACGAGGACACAGCTCAGTCGGATGGGCGGAAGTATAGCTCAAAGAGATCTAATAGAATGGACTATTCTTGTTGCTGCAATTCGCGCTTGCGCGCGCAACACCGCTTTGTCCTTGGCCAATGAGCGACTAGCTTTTAGGCCAGAGAGCGCAGTTAATAATCGTTTTTTGGAACAAGCGCGCGCCTTAGCAGCTTGAGTAAGCTGCTTATGAGTAATAACCGCACCGACAGTTTATATGAAGTTACTATGATCGATGTTAACAAAATCAGCGCAATAGATATCCATACCCACGCTGAAGAACCTTGCAGGTGTCATGCCGATGATGGTTATGATGACTTTCAATCGGCTATGGCTGCATGTTTCAGAGCTCCTTGTAAACATCTGCCAACAATTTCTGAAACTGCCGCTCATTTCAGGAGCCAAAATACTTTCCTGAAATTTTAGTCCGTTACTGCAACACGATACTCAGAAAGAAAGTTCTTTTTGGATCAGATTGGCCGATGATTACACCCGAGCGATGGCTTGCGGATTTTGAGGGGATAGCTATCCGGGATGAGTTGCGACCAGACATCATAAAGAACAATGCTGCCCGTCTTTTAGGATTAACAGATTAGTCCGATTGGGTGCTAGACGTTGAAGCGGAATAGCATCACATCACCGTCTTTAACGATGTAGTTACGCCCCTCCTGACGCATCTTGCCAGCATCCTTCGCCGCTTGCTCGCCACCCAGTGTTACGTAGTCAGAGAAACTAATGGTTTCGGCAGCAATGAAACCGCGCTCAAAATCTGAGTGGATCTCTCCAGCTGCCTCTGGCGCTCCAGCCCCTGAGCGAACGGTCCATGCCCTGGCTTCTTTGGGGCCGGCTGTGAAGAATGTTAAAAGACCCAGTAAATCATATCCGGCGCGGATGACGCGATTTAGGCCAGGCTCTTCCAAACCGATTGTCTCGAGGAATTCACGTTTCTCATCATCTGTTTCAAGTTGTGAAATTTCAGCCTCTATAGCTGCCGAGACAACTACATGCCCGGCTCCCTCAGCCTCTGCCTTAGCTCGAACTTTTTCTGAAAGTGTGTTTCCTTCAGCGGAGGCTTCTTCTTCTACATTGCAGACGTACATCACAGGTTTATAGGTCAGCAGCTGCAAGCCTTTAGCAATTTTGTGGTTGTGGGAATCAAACTGCTCCCTGACGGTACGGGCAGGGCGGCCATCTTTAAGAGCCTCAACGATTGGGGCCATTACGTCGGCCGATAAACGAGCTTCCTTATCGCCAGTTTGGCCTCGTTTTTTGGCTTGCTCAAACCTGCGTTCAAGGCTCTCCAGATCTGCCAACATAAGTTCAGTTTCTACGGTTTCGGCGTCGCGAATAGGATCAATTGAGCCTTCAACATGGGTGATCTCACCACCTTCAAAGCAACGCAAAACATGGGCAATGGCGTCTACTTCTCGGATATTGCCGAGAAATTGGTTACCAAGACCTTCACCACGACTAGCCCCACGTACCAGGCCAGCAATGTCTACAAACTCGAGTTGGGTGCCAATCACGCGCGCTGACTTTGCAATCTTTGCTAGTTCATAGAGTCTTGGATCAGGCACGGCGACGCGGCCAACATTAGGTTCTATCGTACAGAACGGGTAGTTGGCGCTCTCCGCGGCTGCTGTGGCTGTTAGAGCATTGAACAATGTCGACTTGCCTACATTTGGCAGGCCGACAATCCCGCAATTGAAACCCATGTCTCAAAATCCCTAGGATGATTTAGTGCTTATTAACCCCACAATTCAGAGGCGGGAGGCGCAATTTTGGACTCCGTATAGCAAAGACCTGGGCTGCGGTCTTCTGCTAATAATAACGGTCCATCTAGATCCACAAATGCAGCGTTCTGGGCGATCAACATAGCTGGCGCCATTCCAAGTGAAGTGCCCAGCATGCAACCGACCATGACGTCCATGCCGGAAGATATAATAGCGTCGCGAAATTTAATCGCTTCAGTTAGGCCGCCCGTTTTATCGAGCTTAATATTCACGATTTCGTAACGACCTTTTAGTTGCTCTATATCAGCGGAGGTATGTGCGCTTTCATCGGCGCAAAGGGGTACAGCGTGCGGTATTTCGGCGAGAGCTGCATCGTCACTGGCGGGCAATGGTTGTTCGATCATAGAGACGCCAAGTTCAGCTAATTTTTTCGAGAAGGGTAACACCATATCAGGTGTCCAGCCTTCATTTGCATCGACTATCAAACGTGAATTAGGCGCATTGGTGCGGATGTTTGTGACGCGTTCAATGTCATCTTTACCAGCCAGTTTGATTTTCAATAGAGGCCGATCGTTTGCCTCTTTAGCTGCGATACCCATCGCTACAGGATCATCTAGACTTAAGGTGAAGGCTGTTTCGTTGATGTGAGGCTCTGGTATTCCTGCTATTTCCCATGCTCGCTTTCCTGCTTTCTTAGCCTCCAAATCCCAGAGCGCACAATCAATAGCATTTCTAGCTGCTCCTGGTTGCATGATCGTCTGGATATCGCTGCGAGTTGCTCCTTCGGAAAGTGCTAAGCCTCCACGTTGGATTTCAGCTATGACCGACTCTGTCGTTTCACCGTAGTGAGAATAGGGAACACACTCGCCGCGTCCGATCAGCCCGCTATCGTTAACTGTCACGGTTACCACACGCGTTTCCGTGCGAGCACCGCGGCTGATGCGAAAGACCCCGCGAACAGGAAAGATATCCTCGCTGACCTTAATCCTGATCGTCATATCTTGATAAGCTCGTCGACGATCTTTCCTGGGCCTTGTCGTATTGGATCAACCGCTGGAAGACTAAAACGATCTTCGATCTGGGCGAGAAGTTGGTCCCCCTCTTTTTCCGAAACATTAGAAGTATTCACCGATACTCCCACAAAACGGACTTTCGGGTTGGTAAGGCGAGCTAGGGTCAGATAGGGTTCAAAGGCGTCCTCAAGCTTTGGTATTGGCATGTGAGGCAGATTACGCATGTGTTTCCGCGTTGGTTCATGGCAAAGGATTAGAGCATCTGGCTGAGAGCCGTGCATCAAGCCCAGGGTCACTCCTGCATAGGCCGCATGAAAGAGGGAACCTTGACCTTCTATTATGTCCCAGTGGTCTGGGTCATTTGCTGGGGAGAGCCATTCAGCGGCTCCAGCAATGAAGTCGGAGACAATCGCATCGATGGCAATTCCGCGTTCCGCGATCAACACGCCTGTTTGGCCTGTTGCACGAAAATCCACTTTCATGCCGCGTGCGCTCATCTCCTGAGCTATAGCAAGGGCAGTATATTTTTTGCCGATAGAGCAATCCATGCCAACGGTTAATGCTCGTTTGCCCGCCCGCTTCTCTCCCCTGCCGGTTTTGAAAGCTTGGGTTGGATGACGAAGGTTATGGAGCTGCCGTTTATGCTGCTCTGCAGCGGCTTTTATGGCAGGGAAATCCTCTAAGCGCATATGCATACCGGAGGCCACATCCATGCCTTCTGAAATTGCGGCTACTATGTCTTTAATCCAGTGTTCTGGTAAAAACCCGCCCTGATTAACAACGCCAATAACTAAAGTTTTTGCTCCTTTATTTGCCGCCTCGGCAATCGTCATGTTAGGCAGTCCACAATCGGCACCACAGCCGGGTAATCGGATTTGCCCCATGCACCAATCCGGGCGCCAATCGGCTATACCGTCTCCAGTTTTTGCAGCTAACTGATCTGGTACGTCGCCTAAATAAACGGCGTAGGGTTTTTTGATTTCCATTAACGAAGGCTACCCTCTTGGCTGCAGATCTTCGACAAGCTTTGCAAGGACACTGGCCCCAATCGGCAGCACTTTATCATTGAAGTCGTATTGAGGGTGATGGACATTCTCTGTTGATGACCCGCCGCCTTGACCCAACCAAAGGTAGCAACCAGGTTTTTCATTGAGCATGAATGCAAAGTCTTCGGCACCCATTGTTGGGTCTACGTCCCTTCGCACGTTTTCGGGCCCTACTATACTGGCTGCCACGGCGGCAGCCATATCAGCCTCTCGTTTGTGGTTGATGGTAGCTGGGTACCCGCGGCGGTAGTCAACATCAGCGGTCCCTCCCATCGCAGCGGAAATACCTTCCGCGATTCTTTTCATGCCGGCTTCGACTATTTCTTGCACCTTTGGGTTGAAAGTGCGGACCGTACCTGACAGTTCCGCCTCTTCTGGGATCACGTTGAAAGCGGCACCTGCATGAAACATTGTTGTGGAGATTACAGCAGTTTCAATTGGGTCCTTAGAACGGCTTACAAGGCTTTGTAATGCGGTCACAATTTGACTGCCTATCACTATAGGGTCGACACCGTTATGAGGCATCGCACCATGTGCACCTTTCCCCTTCACTTTGATAACAAACTTATCAGCAGCTGCCATGATAGGTCCTGGTACCGCCGCTACCTGGCCTGCTGGCATCGCCGGCCAATTGTGCAGCCCATAGACTTGATCACAGGGAAAATCTTCAAAAAGTCCATCGTCTATCATGGCCTTAGCACCAGCGAAGCCTTCTTCTGCCGGTTGGAAAATCACATGCACAGTGCCAGCAAAATTTCTCGTCTCAGCGAGGTACTTAGCAGCGCCAAGAAGCATAGTCGTGTGTCCGTCGTGACCACAGGCGTGCATGACACCCTGGTTCTGTGACTTCCATTCAACTTCATTCATCTCGTTTATGGGGAGTGCATCCATATCGGCTCGCAGGCCAATAGATGGTCCATCACCAGTACCCTTAATTACTCCTACAACGCCGGTCTTTCCGAGACCTGTCTTGACCTCGATACCCCAGGATTTCAATTTTTCAGCCACAATGCGTGATGTTCGCTCTTCCTGATAGGCGAGCTCTGGGTGCATGTGGAAGTCTCGACGCCAGGCTGTCATCTCGTCTTCAAGCGCGGCTATAGAATTGATCACAGGCATCTTTGAAGGGTTCCTCAAAAGGCAGCAAAAGGTATGTTAAGAATCATATAGAGAATCTGAGCCAGAGGCCATGGACGGCAATAGTATAAAGTCTGCGATAATAGAAAACGCAACTCCGATGATGGCGCAGTATCTTGCCCTTCGTGAAGCCCATCCGGGCTATTTGCTGTTTTATCGTATGGGCGATTTTTACGAACTCTTCTTTGATGACGCGATTAAAGCTGCTGATATTTTAGATATAACGCTAACGCAGCGTGGCCAGCATGGTGGTGAGCCAATTCCGATGGCCGGCGTTCCGGTCAAAAGTCATGAAGCCTATCTTGAACGGTTGATACGCTCTGGCGCGAAGGTTGCTATTTGCGAGCAGATAGAAGATCCGGCCGACGCTAAAAAGCGTGCCGGTAAAACTCTGGTTGCTCGTGATGTAGTGCGCTTGGTAACGCCGGGCACATTAACAGAGGAGACGCTTCTCGAGTCGCGCCAACATAATTTTCTAGCCGCTTTGGCTGAAGTTGGGGGCCGGTTAGGTTTTGCGTGGCTAGATCTTTCGACAGGGATTTTTGAGACTCAATCTCTTGATATTAGTGATTTGGGAGAGGCCCTCGCTCGGGTTGAACCTAAAGAGCTGTTGCTACCAGACCGTTTGTTGGAGCGGGAGCAATTTAAGTCACTATACGATGAAGTATCGGCAACAATAACTGATCTACCCTCAGCTAGATTTGACAGCAGAAATGCGGAACGGCGACTGAAAGGGGTATTTGGCGTAGACGCCTTAGATGGTTTTGGAGCCTTTGAACGATCAGAAATTGCAGCTGCTGGAGCATTGATTGACTATGTTGATCAAACTCAAAAAGGTGAAATTGCTCGTCTCGATCCTCCTAAGCGCTTTCAACCAGGCCGGATCATGCAAATCGATCCTGCAACGCGGAAGAGCTTAGAACTTTTTCGCACAACGTCAGGCGATCGTCACGGTAGTCTGTTGGATGCCATAGATAGGACTAGCACGAGCGCTGGTGCGCGCCTTCTAGCTGGTTGGCTGGCTGCACCCCTCACTGATGTGAGTGCTATCCACGATCGGCAAACAGCGGTTGCCTCACTGTATGACCGTCCTCAACTTGCGGCAGACCTTCATGGGTCGCTTAATAGAGCACCAGACCTAGCTCGCTCCCTCTCCCGATTATCTCTTGGTCGTGGTGGTCCCCGTGATCTCGCTGCAATTGCCAAGAGCCTCAATATTGCTTCCCAGGTGGCTGTTTTTCTGGAAGCAACACCGGCCGGTCTAACTTCAGAAGAACCGGCCGTTCTACTTGTAGATGCTGCAGCCTCTCTGAAAGGCCATGATTTACTCGCTGAAGAACTAACTAACGCGCTTAGTGAAAATCTCCCGTTGCTTCCCCGCGACGGAGGGTTTGTTGCACGAGGATATGATGCCGAGCTGGATAACCTCCGCAGCCTCCGAGATGACAGTCGTCAACTGATTGCTGCTCTTCAAGCACGTTATCAGAATGACACTGGCGTCCAAAATCTTAAGCTAAAGCACAATGCCGTGCTGGGGTATTTCATAGAAACTACACCGTTACATGAAGCAAAGTTAGTTAGTGACGAGCGTTTTATACGTCGTCAGACCATGGCGAATGCGGTTCGCTTCTCTACGGTAGAGCTGTCGGACCTCGAAGCAAAAATTGCTCAAGCCTCCGACCGTGCCCTTGCTCGGGAATTAGAGATTTTCGCACGGCTTCGTGAAAGCGTTTTAAAGCTCGGTGAAATCCTAGCTAGAGCAGCGGATGCATTGGCGTTGGTAGATGTGATTACTGGGCTTGCTGAGTTAGCCAAAGAGCGATCGTACGTTAGGCCAAAGGTTGATGAAGGTCTTAGTTTTCAAGTAGAGGCGGGCCGTCATCCTGTGGTCGAGATGGCAATGTCGACCGGGTCTTTTGTGCCTAACAATTGTGACCTCTCGGTAAAAACGGCAGAAAGGCTGTGGCTGGTTACTGGCCCTAACATGGCAGGTAAGAGCACTTTTCTCCGTCAGAATGCCCTCATTACAATCCTTGCTCAAATAGGATCATTTGTTCCTGCAACTGGGGCGCATATTGGCGTTGTTGATAAGCTTTTCTCGCGTGTAGGTGCGGCCGATGATCTTGCTCGTGGACGTTCAACCTTCATGGTTGAAATGGTGGAGACGGCAGCAATTTTGAACCAAGCTAGTGATCGCTCGTTAGTTATTTTAGACGAAATTGGGCGAGGCACTGCTACCTATGATGGCCTCTCAATTGCCTGGGCAACAGTCGAGCGGCTACACGATAAGAACCGTTGCAGAGGCTTGTTCGCCACTCATTATCACGAGCTCACCGCACTTGCTAATAATCTGGATGGCCTCGGTCTCGCATCGATGCGAGTTAAAGAATGGGAGGGCGACATTGCCTTCTTACATGAGGTCGCGTCAGGTGCTGCTGACCGTTCCTATGGCGTCCATGTTGCTCGTTTAGCGGGTTTACCAGCAGATGTTGTTCGTCGAGCGGCTAATATTCTCTCTCGTCTTGAGGCGGGGGAGGGTCTGGATGGTTCGCGGCTTGTCAAAGAGATGCCGCTTTTTGCACATGCTTCACCTCCGGCAGAACGTTCATTTTCGTCTTCTTTACCAAAAGGCATTGAAAGCGTTGTCGACCAATTAAAGGCAACCGATGTTGACGCTCTGAATCCACGAGAGGCAATGAACTTACTTTATGACTTGGTGGAACGAATTCGAGAGTAGGTCGGATGCGAATTGATTTTTAGCTTGGTGGGACCAAAAAGTTGCTGTGATGTTAAAAGGCCTTGTCCGAACCCAAAACGTTCTGATAGATCAACCGAGGTATCACCTAATTTGCTGATGGTCTGATTTCGGTAGTCAGGCGGAAGTGCGATTTTAGGCTCTAAATTACCAATCAGTTTTATATAAACTGAAAACAAGGCCGGCGTAGCTCAGTGGTAGAGCAACTGATTCGTAATCAGTAGGTCCCCAGTTCAAATCTGGGCGCCGGCACCATCATCAACGGTTAACATCCTTTAGCATTTATCGATGTAGATCGATGATCGTATTTTTTGACGGCTGAGGCGGTCTTGGGGAGCGTAATATGCTAATCAGAACATATCGCCAGCTTGTTGAGAATAATCTCTGTCTCGAGGCTCATTGCCTTAAGTGTATGCGGTTTGAGCCAATTGATCTCGAGGGTTTAATTGCTGCGGGCCGAGGCGATAAGGTATTTATAGGGTTAAAGCCTACGTGCACCTCATGTGGTCAGAAAGGTGAATTACAGTTGCGTCCGAAAGGGACGATGATAGGCGACGGTTCGCCAACGACTGAATTCAATCAGCCGTAACTAACGGTATTATTGTAATGTTGAGATGCTTCCAATTACTCGGAGCGTTCCATTAAGCTCCCTGCGCAAGAAGACAATTTCCCCTGATGAAGGGGAATATCCAGTTAATGCCGCTATATTCACTTGATGACTAATTAGGATTGTCGGAGTTTTTAACGGCGTTGCTTTGATCCATTCTCGCAATTGATCGGTTTGAGATGATCTGCGTTCAAAGTTTTCAAAAAATGAATTGAGAACGGGTAATTCGGACACCTCCCCGAGGTTCAATAATTTTGCTGTATCCCGGCATCGACACCATTGGCTTGAAAAAACTGCCGCATGGGCGATCTCCTTGGAACGGAAGAGATCCCCGATTTTTTTGGATTGAAGGCGCCCTTCTTCATTAAGATTTCGTTGAGTTTGACAGTCTTTCAAATCGAAGTTTTTGGGGTCGCTATACCCTGGCGCGAGAGCATGGCGAATCAAAACAATATGGTTTCCGGATTTTAAAGCTCCCCAGAGGTCCTCAGACTGCGCAATACCAGGTGTCGAAGCTACTGATGCAAGCCCCATCATTAGAGCTGCAAAAAAGATATTAATTTTTACTACATTCATTGAAGGTTTTTTCACCAGGTAGAAGTTCTTTTTGTGATTATAAATTTTTTCAGACAAAATGAATGTTGTAATTCATGGAGGCTTTAGCCACTCGACATATAAGGAGTTGTTTGAGGTCAGGGCATGAAGAAATTCGATGTGGTAATCGTTGGCGCTGGTTTTAGTGGGCTTTACCTACTTCATCGTCTTCGAAATGAGGGGTTTTCGGTACGTTTAGTTGAGGCTCAGAGTGGCTTGGGTGGGGTTTGGCAAGCCAATCGATATCCAGGAGCAAGGGTCGACTCACACGTACCAAATTATGAATACTCTCTTGAGGCATGCTGGCGCGACTGGAACTGGACTGAGCGGTTTCCTGGTCACCAAGAATTGGTAGCTTATTTTGATCATGTGGCCTCTGTGCTTGATCTCAAAGCGGAAATTGATCTTTCAACTCGTGTAGAGGCCTGCCGTTTTAGTGCAGAGGGTCGTTGGCAGATCCGATTGAACAATGCTGATGTTTACGACGCTGGTTTTCTCGTCATGTGCACCGGCTTCGGCTCTAAACCTTACGTCCCTGATCTTCCTGGCCTCGATACGTTTTCTGGGATTTGCCATCACACCGCCCTTTGGCCTGAGGATGGCGTCGACTTTGCGGGGCGGCGAGTAGGAATCATTGGAACGGGTGCTAGCGGGGTGCAGGTAATACAAGAGGTGGCACCGATCGCAGAGCATCTAGTAGTGTTTCAACGCACGCCCGTGACCGCGCTGCCAATGCAGCAAAGAAAGCTTGATGAATCTGAGCAGGCGGCGGCAAAGAAAAATTATCCAGAGTTGTTCGTTTTGAGAAATTCTCCGCCTGGGAATTTCTGTGACATCTTTCGCCGGGATGTTGGTGCATACGATGTCGCTGAAGCAGAACGTCTAAACGTCTTTGAAACAGCTTGGGAAAAGGGAGGCTTCAACTACTGGGTAGGTACATTCAACGACATTTTGATGAATGAAGCTTCCAATCGCGCAGCTTATGACTTTTGGCGTGACAAGACGCGCGCTCGTATAGACGATTTGGCAACAGCGGAGATGCTTGCGCCAATGGAACCACCTTATCCCTTTGGTACTAAGCGTCCTTCACTAGAGCAGAATTATTACGAGTGTTTTAATCAACCTAATGTCCAACTGGTTGATATCCGTTCAACTCCAATTGAAACCATCATACCTACTGGCCTGAAGACTGTGAAAGCACAGTTCGACCTGGACGTGTTAGTTTTAGCGACAGGGTTTGATGCTAATACAGGTGGGTTAACGGCTATCGACATTCGTGGATCCAAAGATAGACCCCTGTCTGAGGTTTGGTCCAATGGCGTTGATACTCATCTTGGAATGGCGGTTCCAGGTTTTCCGAATTTGTTGATGCTTTATGGACCCCAAAGTGCCACGGCATTCTGCAACGGCCCAACCTGTGCAGAGTTCCAGGGAGAATGGACAACACGTCTACTCAAATGGATGCGCGCTGAAGGACATGCTGTATTCGATTCTTCGGATAAAATGGCGGAAGCCTGGACAGAACGTCTAGATCGGCTTTCTGAAAGCACCCTCTTTGGTAGGACTGACTCTTGGTACATGGGAGCCAATATCCCTGGGAAAAGACGCCAACTCCTTAACTATCCTGACGCGGATGCCTATCGAGATCAGCTGCGGATGTGCGAGGCGGAGAGGTATTCCGGTTTTGAATTTAGATGACCGCTACCCCTTGTGTTTCTCTGGCGGCAAATAATGATGAGTGATCAAGTAACGAAAATATAAATTCTGAATTAGAAATTTGTTTTTTCTTATCGTCTGCGATGAAAATTTTAGAGATGTCAGTATGGTTTTTATAAGCAACCAAATCGTTGCTGCCTACTAATAGGAACCAACTCTAGATCATCAGAAATTGTAGATTGGTGAATTTTTATCTAACCGAAGACGTGGAGAGGTTTTGGTGATTTTGAATAGGCAAAGCCCGGAGTATCGGTTGGCAGAATTCGCCGCGAATATGCCCTTGTCTGATATTTCGGCGGACGTACAACATGAAGCCAAGCGTTCAATCCTGAATATCATTGGCACAGCTTTTTCAGGCTGTTGTGAAATCGCAGTTGAAAAAGCACTTGACGTTATGGGGCCCTATTCGGGCGCTGCAACCTCTAGCATCATTGGCCGAACAGAACGTTGTGATCCACCGTTGGCGGCCTTTGTAAATGCTATGTCAGCCAATATTTTTGACTACGATGATAACCATCCGGCTACCATAATTCACCCATCAGCACCCCTTTTGCCAGCGCTTCTTGCGCATGCCGAGGCTCACGGAGTGTCAGGGCAGTCTTTGCTTCGTGCTTTCATCATTGGAGGGGAAGTTGAGTGCCGTATTGGCAATGCAATGTCCCCTTACCACTATGCTCGTGGTTGGCATATCACCTCTACATGCGGCATCTTTGGGGCCGCTTTTGGCGTTGGATCCTTACTGAAACTAAAGCCAGAGCAGTTCATATTTGCCGCTGGCAATGCCGCAGTCCAATCATCAGGATTGGTGGAAGCGCTTGGCTCTATGGCCAAGAGCGTTAGCGTAGGAAACGCAGCGCGCCTCGGCATGATGTCTGCTCTATTAGCAAAAGCTGATTTTGATGGACCTTTAGAGCCTCTAACCGGAAAGCATGGCTTTCTTCGCGTGTATTCCGATGAACCTAAGCTAGGAGAGCTTACCGAAAATCTTGGGGAGGTTTGGGAGATTGGCAAGAATACTTACAAGCCCTATCCGGTGGGTGTCGTGTTAAATCCAGTCATAGATGCAAGTCTAGAAATTGCTTCTAGGCCAGAATTTAATGCTAAAGCAGTTAAGAGTATTACCCTGAAAGGCCATTCTTTACTTCGTCAACGCACGGACCGGAGTGATGTTGCAACGGGTCGAGAGTCTCAAGTATCGGCTCAACACGCCATTGCTATAGCCTTTCAGCGGCAGAAGGCTGGCCTTGATGAATTTAGCGACGCAGCAGTAGCGGAAACACTCGCCATGGGGCGCCCCCAAATCAACTTCGTTGATGACGATAGCTATCACATAGAGGCGGTCGATATGACGGTGGAATTTTTGAATGATGCTACGATCCATGCCCGTGTTGATGCAGCGCGGGGGGGAGCAAGCAATCCTCTTACAGACGCTGATATTGAAGTTAAAGTTAAGACTTTGGCAGAACGCGCAGGTTTTACCAAAGATATTGATCGCCTTATCGAGGCCGTGTGGATGATTGATACATTGGAAGATGCAGGCACTATTGCCGGCTTAGCCTCTGTTGGGGAGAAGTGATGGTAAATAGGCACCTTAATGGTCGCACAGCGCTTGTGACTGGTTCGGTCGCCGGTCTTGGTAACGCAATCGCTTCGAGACTGGCTGCTGATGGAGCCAATATTGTTCTGAGCGGTTTAGAGCCAGATAAACAGGGTATTGATGCTGCAGAAAATATTTCATCTCAACACGGAGTAGAGGTGATTTACCATCGGGCAGACCTAAGTGAACTCGGTCAAATAGAGCGAATGATTGATGCGGTTAATGTTCGCTTCGGTACGATTGATATCCTGGTTAACAATGCCGTTGTCAGAAATTTCGCCGCAATTGAGGATATGCAACCCGAGGCTTGGGACACCTCTATAGCGGTCAATCTTTCAGCGGCTTTTCATGCCGTTCGATTAATTTTGCCAGGTATGAAGACTAGGCGCTGGGGACGTATCATAAATATGTCTTCTGTCTATGGCTGGAGAGGAGCAGCTGGGCGTATAGACTATGTCACGACAAAGACAGCGCTGATCGGGCTCACCAGAGGGATTGCCATTGAGACCGCTTCTTCAGGGGTGACTGCAAATGCGCTCTCTCCTGGATCAGTGCCAACGCCCGCCATTATGTCTAAGTTAGAAAGCATGGCAGAGGCCCAGGGAGCATCGCTTGCCGATGTCGAGAAAGGTTACATTTCCGAACGTCACCCAACCGGCAGATTTGTTGCAATGAAGAATGTTGCAGCAATGGTTTCTTTCCTCTGCAGTTCCGCTGGGGACGATATTACCGGTACCGTCCTACCTATAGATGGCGGTTGGACGGTTAGTTGAAAATCCAACAATCTAGAGAGGGTTTTGATATGGCACTTTACGAACTTCGAACTTACACGCTTTATGTTGGAAAAATGGGTGAGGCTGTCGACCTCTATCAAAAGTATGGGTTTCCAGCACTGCAGTCGGGTGGCCATGATGCCAAATTGGTGGGCTATTTTCAGGGTGACACAGGGGTCATTAATCAAATTGTTCACCTTTGGAAGTTCGAAGATGATGCAGACCGCAGAGCACACTGGGCCTCTGTATTCGCGAATAAGGCCTTTGTGGAGGACTTTGCAGCCCGCTTTCGTCCCCTCGTCATGAACCAAGAAGTGAAGCTGTTGCATGCAGCACCTTGGGGACCGCATCCCTAATTTACTATTGGTCAAACTTCTCTTGCGACCTATCTACAGTCGAAGTTCTGATCAGGGATAGTTACGTCGATGTCAGAGACCGTTCTAGCAGTGGCCCCATTGCCTGAGGGCCCTTGGCCAACTCTCGATCCATTTCTTTTCTGCGTTCATCATGATGACGACTATCCTGCTGGTGATGGTCAGATGCGACCAAAGGCAAGCCTAGAAGGTCGGGCTATTGGCCATGATTTTGGCGGTAAAGATGGTTGGAGCATGTATCACGGCGACACAGTGCCGGGTTTTCCTCAGCACCCACACCGTGGTTTTGAAACTGTGACTGTGGCTCGTCGGGGTTATATTGACCATTCCGATAGCTTAGGTGCCGCTGCACGTTTCGGTGAAGGTGATTTGCAGTGGATGACGGCGGGTAAAGGCGTCGTTCATTCCGAAATGTTTCCACTATTGCGCGAGGATGCTCGGAACCCGACGGAACTTTTCCAGATTTGGTTGAATCTGCCTGCGGCGTCGAAAATGGCACAGCCACATTTCAGTATGTTCTGGAAGAGTAAAATTCCCAGCGTCTCGCTTCCTAATGGCGTAAAGCTTGTTAGCTATGCTGGCGCACTACCTGATGGTCAATTCCCACCAGCACCACCTCCAAGTTCTTGGGCTGCCAACCCGTCTCATGATGTTGCGATATGGACAATAAAACTCGGTCCTGGGTCGACGTGGACATTACCGGCCAATGATTCTTCAGATGTTGGACGTTGTCTGTACCTCTTTGCGGGTGGACCCGTATCCTTTGATGGTCAGCAGGTTGACGTTCGCCATGTAGTTCAAGTGAATGCAGGTCATAACCTCACGCTTAAAAGTGGTGAGACTTCATCTGAATTACTTATGCTGCAAGGACGGCCCATCGGGGAACCTGTGGCGCAGCATGGGCCATTTGTCATGAATAACCGAGATGAGCTAGCTGCCGCTTTTGCAGACTATCGCCAGACAAGTTTTGGCGGATGGCCTTGGTCTCAGCAAGACCCTGTCCATCCAAACGATGAGGGTCGTTTCGCTCGTTTCCCAGACGGCAGGGTCGAAAAACCAGAGTGAAGACTACTCTGGCTGCTCGATTATAGAATTGTCCCGATGCGCCCATTCGCTCGTGATTTTTTATGGGTTAGTACTCACCCTCTAAAGATGCGTTATTATATGAGAAATAATTTTAATCGCGGCTAGAAACCGCTTGGTAACGGGGAGAGACCTTGATGGCAGGTAGTAAAGATCGAACCACTAATGGGCGGGGACGAGTTTTCGACTCAATAGTCGATACAATGGGCGATACGCCTTGTGTTCGCATTAACAGGATCGCTCCTGAAGGCATCAATTTGTATGTGAAAGCTGAATTCTTTAATCCAGCTGGCTCAGTAAAGGACCGACTTGCTACAAGCATTATTGAGGAAGCAGAAAAGCGGGGAGACTTAAAGCCCGGACAGACTGTAGTAGAAGCAACCAGTGGTAACACTGGAATTGGGCTTGCAATGGTCTGCGCGGCCAAGGGTTATCCACTAGTCGTGACAATGGCAGATAGCTTTTCTATTGAGCGACGGAAGCTCATGCGGTTCCTAGGCGCCAAGGTTGTGTTAACGCCCCGAGCTCAAAAGGGCTCAGGCATGTACAACAAGGCAGTTGAGCTCGCAAAGGCAAATGGCTGGTTTCTTGCGCGCCAGTTTGAGACGGCGGACAACGCTAAGATCCACGAGAACACCACCGGCCGAGAAATAGTTGCTGATTTTGCAGGAAAGAAGCTTGACTATTTCGTATCCGGATATGGCACGGGCGGCACAGTTACGGGTGTTGCGCGAGTGCTCCGGAAGGAAATGCCCAATACTAAAATTATTCTAACCGAACCAGCCAATGCTCAACTTGTCGGCGGCGGCAAGCCTCAGGACAGGACGGCGGATAACTCACCTGCATCTAGCCATCCTGACTGGGAGGCTCATCCGATCCAAGGTTGGACGCCGGACTTTATTCCTTATGTTTTGCAGGAAGCTATTGATAATAGTCTCTACGATGAGCTTCTGCCTGTCGCGGGGGCTGATGGCATTGCATGGTCTAAGAAGTTAGCGCAGCAGGAAGGCATTTTCACCGGTATATCGGGTGGATCAAGCTTTGCCATAGCGATTGCGGTGGCGGAGAAGGCGCCTAAGGGTTCGACGATACTTTGCATGTTGCCCGACACGGGTGAACGGTATTTGTCTTCGCCATTATTCGATGGCGTCCCTGACGATATGGATGAAGAGGAAATTGCTCTTTCTAAATCTACACCTGGTTATCAAATGCCTGACGCCTGACCTGAGTCACGCTAAAATTGCACTCAAGCCATCTATTATGATGAGCTTGAGTGCAAGAGCACCCAGCATAAAACGAAAACATTTCAGAAATACGCGTTCATCCAATTTGGATAGAAATGCACGTCCGACGCGTGCGCCCAATATTGCAGCGGGGGCCATGGTTGCGAGCAGCAGCCAATAATCTGCAAAACTAAAGCCAACCAATGTGAAGCCAGCTATTTTCAATAGATTTCCGATTAGGCCGAAGAAGCCTAACGTTCCAACTATTTCCTCCTTTTTTAGATCACGGCGGACAATAATGGCCCCGAGCACAGGTGCTATTACGCCAACAATCATGTTTAGGCAGCCTGTTATGAAACCTACGGGCAAAAATGCCCAAAGTGGGGTCTCTTTTATGCCGAAGCGGCCAAAGTAAGGGAGTGCTAGGGTTAAAAGAACGAAGCTGCCAATCAAAAGCTGAATGATTGCAGCGGGCAGCCCCTGGAAAAGCCATAGTCCAAGACCTACGCCAAATGGCAGTAGAAGTGCAAAGCGCCAGATGATTGGCCAGGCCATATGTCGGCGTAGTAGCCAGGACCGCGTCACATTTGATGCAAGTTGAACAACACCATGCGCTGGTATCGCGGCGGCGGGAGGCATGACTAATAGCATCAGAGCAATTAATGCTGTTCCACCCCCGGCACCGACGACCGCGGTCAGTGCCGAGGTGGAAAAAGCTGCTAGACCAAGAATGACAACTTCAAAGACGTCCAAATTTAGGCTTTTGCCGCTTCCAGCTTGTCCTGGGTTTTGGTTTCGAAATCACTGGCGTCGTGGCGTTCGCGAAGCTGCTTCTCGAGGGGGCCAGTGGCTCGATTCACCATACGTCCACGTTTTACCTGGGGGCGCTCAGCTATCGTTCCGGCCCAACGGATGACGTTGGTATAAATTTTAGCGTCTAGGAATTCAGCGGCTTCATAAATGCTGTTTGAAACAGCGGCACCATACCAAGGCCAGATAGCCATATCAGCGATGGTATATTCATCACCACACATGAATTGATTATTCTCAAGATGACGGTTCAGGACATCGAGTTGTCGTTTGGTTTCCATTGTGAAACGATCGATGCAGTACTCGATCTTAACTGGTGCATAGGCGTAAAAGTGACCGAAGCCACCGCCTAAATAAGGGGCGCTGCCCATTTGCCAAAAGAGCCAAGACAGGCATTCAGCTCGGTTGGCAGGGTCTTTCGGCAGAAATGCGCCGCCAAACTTTTCGGCTAGGTAAAGCAAAATTGATCCGGACTCGAATACCCGAGTTGGCTTTGGAGTCGAGTAGTCCATCAATGCTGGAATTTTGGAGTTTGGATTTACGCCGACAAATCCAGAACCAAACTGTTCGCCCTCGCGGATCGTAACAAGCCAAGCATCGTATTCAGCGGCGCTATGACCGGCGGCCAAAAGTTCCTCCAGCATAACTGTCACTTTAACGCCGTTGGGTGTGGCGAGGGAGTACAGCTGAAGCGGATGTTTACCCCTAGGTAATTCCTTTTCGTGGGTTGGTCCCGCGATTGGGCGATTAATATTGGCGAACTGACCGCCATTTTCATTTTCCCATTTCCAAACTTTAGGAGGGGTGTAGTCGGGCAGTTTGCTCATTAGGTTCATCCTTGCTTGATTTTAGGTTGTGCCGAAAATCGATTTGTGTGGTGATATACAGTTTCTACTTCAGATTTATTAGTTTCACAAAAACGTCAAAGAGGTGAAAAGGGCTTTTGGTCCAACATAATTTACCTGCGCTGTTCATTCCTTGTATTCCCTTAAGCGCTCGACTGCGCTAGATCACGCATCTCACGTTTAAAGAAGAATGATCCGGCACGGCCATGACCGACCTTAGCCATATCCGTAATTTCTCGATCATTGCGCACATCGACCATGGTAAGTCGACGTTGGCGGATCGGCTTATTCAGACATGCGGCGGCCTAACAGACCGTGAGATGCAGGATCAGGTGCTCGACTCTATGGAGCTCGAGCGTGAGCGTGGCATCACGATCAAGGCGCAGACGGTTCAACTCAAGTATATCGCTAACGATGGGCAAGAGTATGAACTTAATCTCATTGATACCCCAGGCCATGTAGACTTTACTTATGAAGTCAGTCGCAGTCTCGCTGCCTGTGAGGGTGCTCTTTTGGTGGTAGACGCTACGCAGGGTGTCGAGGCGCAGACCTTAGCCAATGTCTACCTGGCACTTGAAAACGACCTCGAAATAATTCCCGTTCTAAATAAAGTTGACCTACCTGCCTCAGACCCAGAACGGGTTAAGGCTCAAATCGAAGAGGTAATCGGTCTCGACGCATCGAATGCAATTGAAATTTCTGCAAAGACAGGTCTCGGCGTGCCGGAGGTTTTAGAGGCCGTTGTCAAACAAATGCCTCCACCTGTTGGTGAAGTCGATGAACCATTGCAGGCTCTCTTAGTCGATAGCTGGTATGATCAATATCTCGGTGTTGTGACGCTCGTTCGCGTCATCAACGGTGAGGTCAAAAAGGGCATGCGCATTCGCATGATGGCGAATGGTGCAGCCTACGAAGTTGATGAGGTAGGGGTCTTTACCCCAAAACAGACAAAGCGTGACCGGCTTGGCCCGGGTGAGTTAGGCTACATCTCGGCATCCATCAAGGCGGTCGCAGACTGTTCTGTCGGTGATACCATTACCAACGACCGCAAACCTGCCAATAAGCCGCTCGCAGGATTTAAACCAAATCTGCCAGTAGTTTTCTGTGGCCTTTTTCCAGCCGATGCTGCCGATTTTGAAAGCCTCCGAGAAAGTCTCGCTAAGCTTCGTTTAAACGATGCAAGCTTTGAATTTGAGACTGAAAGCTCAGCGGCTCTGGGTTTTGGTTTCCGTTGTGGTTTCCTTGGCCTTTTGCACTTGGAGATAATTCAAGAGCGCCTCGATCGTGAATTCGACCTGGACCTGATAGCCACAAGTCCATCGGTTGTTTACCGGGTACATATGCAGAATGGTGAACTGATAGAGCTTCACAATCCTGCTGACATGCCTGATGTCACCAAGATACAGATGATCGAAGAGCCCTGGATTACGGCGACGATTATGTTGCCAGATGAATATTTGGGCGGCGTCATCAAGTTATGTGAAGAGCGCCGTGGTATTCAAAAAGAGCTCACATACGTGGGCGAGAGAGCGATGTTGGTCTACCGGCTTCCGTTAAACGAAGTGGTCTTCGATTTCTATGATCGCCTGAAGTCGATAAGTCGGGGCTATGCAAGCTTTGACTACCAAATTGATGGGTATGAGGAAGGAAATCTCGTTAAGATGTCTATCCTCGTTAACAATGAACCTGTTGAGGCCCTAGCTGCGATTGTCCACCGGTCTCAGGCTGAGGCGCGTGGGCGAGCACTTTGTACGCGCCTAAAGGAACTCATCCCGCGACAACTCTTCAAGATTGCTGTGCAGGCCGCCATCGGCGGAAAGGTAATCGCGCGAGAAACTGTTTCCGCGATGCGAAAAGATGTGACGGCTAAATGCTATGGTGGCGATATCACCCGTAAAAAGAAGCTTCTTGAGAAGCAGAAGGAAGGCAAAAAGCGCATGCGTGCTTTTGGGCAGGTAGAAATTCCTCAAAGCGCTTTCATCGCTGCCTTAAAGATGAGCGACGCTTAGCTGTTTCTTTGATTTTAGCCTCGGGTTTTATGAGTCGCTCTACCTCAATAACCTTATCAAAAATGAAAATTATAATTGCAGAGCTGTTTCATTTTTTAATACTTCCATTGAAAGGCTAGAGTTTACGTCAAACAAGTCGATTTCTTTGACCAGGTTTTTATAAAAAAAATCAAATTCTCTCGTCGATCTCACCTGCACTTTTAATAAGTAGTCAATTTGTCCTGCCATTCGGTGAGCTTCTGTGATTTCTGGAAATCCTGAAATTACTTTGATGAACTTTTGAAACCACTGGGCGTTGTGATTGTTTGTCCGCACGGCGACAAAAAAAGTTTCTGTTATTCCGACTTTCTGCGGGTCAACCACTACGACTTGTCGGCGAATGACACCCGTGGCGTGCAGTCTCTGAATTCGGTTCCATACAGCCGTCTTGGAAAGGCTAACCTTTTCTGCGAGCCGTCCAAGGGGAAGCGTTGCATCTACCTGAAGTATGCGAAGGAGTGCGTAGTCCGCTTCATCCATCGCGACTGCTGTTCCTTCCTTGAGCCCTTCATGTTGATTTGGTTCCATTTCACACCTCTTTAGAAAAAATTATTCAAAAATAATAAAAAAAACTACCAATATTCGGAACAATGTTCAATAAACCAGCCAATTATTAACCGTTCGTTCATATTTTGGGCCCTAGACGATGTCGCTTCCCATAGAAATTTCCGACTTAGAGGTGTCTAGAGGGCATCGGCCAGTTATTAGCGGGCTTAATTTGAAAATTGCGGCGGGTGAGCGTTTAGCTATCACAGGCCCATCTGGAGTGGGTAAGTCCTCACTGCTTCTTGCCGTAGCTGGCCTAATACGACCTTCAAAGGGTGAAGTGCGTGTTGGTAAAACCATTGTTACCGGTCCTTCAGTAGCAATAGCGCTAATGCAGCAGCGTCCTGCGCTTCTTCCTTGGGCGTCTGCGATGGAGAATGTTGGGTTGGCGCTTAGATTTGCGGGCATTCCAAAGTTGCAGAGGCAGTCTCGTGCCTCAGATTTATTAGCTCAGGTTGGGCTCGCAGATCGCAGAGATGCTCTTCCCCATATGCTATCAGGTGGACAACAGCAAAGGGTCGCTCTCGCGCGCGCTCTCGCCCACAACCCCGAAGTTTTGCTGCTTGATGAACCGTTTTCGGCACTTGATCCAGTTATGCGAGCTGCGCTTCGAAACGATATCGCTGAAGTTAGCGAGGCAAACGGTGTGACCGTGCTGCTTGTAACTCACGATCGAGCCGACGCCAGTGCGCTGTGTCATCGTGAATTGGCACTAGCTCCGCTGGCCCTGTCTAGACAGTTTGCCCCCGTAGAGAATGCGGCCTGATTTCAAGGCCAAATTAATTCAACAGAATTTTCGGATAAAAAAATGGTCGATAAGGACATCAAAAATCTATGGAATTACGACTGGTCTCGCAGTGACTGGACGCGTCGTAATACTCTGGACCTTTTAGCAAAGGGAGGCCTAGCTGCGGCTGCAATGAGCCTCGGCATTTCAGGTCGAGCACTTGCAAATCAGCAGCAAGACGATGTGGTTCGTATTGGGTATCTTCCAATTACTGACGCCACCGCGTTACTCGTTGCACACTTCGGGGGCTTTTTTAAAGCGGAAGGATTAGAATCTGAAAAGCCAGTTCTAATCCGCTCTTGGTCTTCTCTTGTGGAAGGCTTTGCAGCGCGAAAATTCAATCTTGTTCATCTCTTGAAACCGATCCCGGTATGGATGCGATACAACAATCGCTTTCCTGTGAAAATTCTCGCATGGGCCCATACAAATGGTTCTGGGTTAGTGGTTGGAGATCACACAGGCGTAACGGATTTTGCTGGACTTGGTGGCACGCGAATTGCCGTTCCTTACTGGTATTCAATGCATAACATTGTCCTCCAGTACGGACTTCGTGAAGTCGGCCTGAAGCCTGTGATTACTGATGGAGCAGTTGCTAAAGACGAAGTCGCGTTGCAGATCTTGCCGCCTCCTGAAATGCCTTTGGCGCTCGCGGCTAAAAAGATTGATGGCTATATCGTCGCCGAACCCTTTAATGCGCTTGGTGAGATTAAAGTAAAAGCGCGGATGCTGCGCTTCACCGGCGATATATGGAAAAATCACCCCTGCTGCGTTGTGGCTGCGCACGAAGCAGATACTGTTGATCGACCTGAGTGGACACAAAAAGTCGTTAACGCAATCGTTAAGGCTCAGATTTACGCCAGCCAAAATAAGGCTGAAGTTGCAAAGTTGATCTCAAAGGATGGTAGCGGTGCACTGCCAATGCCGGCCCCAGTCGTTCTTAAGGCTATGACCGATTATGGCGACAAATATGTGGAAACTGGAGCGATAAAACACAGAAGTTGGGGCAATGGCCGGATCGATTTTCAGCCTTGGCCTTATCCATCAGCAACCAAGTTAATTGTTGGGGCAATGACCCAGACTTTAGTCTCTGGTGACACAACGTTCCTAAGCAACTTGGATGCCGATTTTGTAGCCAAAGATCTAGTGGATTACCGGTTTGTCCGTAACGCCTTGCAAGCAAACCCAAGCTGGACACAGGACCCAAGTGTTAATGCTGCCGCTCCATTCGAACGCCAGGAATTATTGGCCCTGTGAAACAGGCGGTTAAAACCACGACCGATAGCTTGCAGTCCCCCCTGTTCGCCGCAGGAATGGCATTAGCGCGAACAGCGCCGATTGCCATAGGGCTGATAGGGTTATTTGCTGTTTGGCAGCTTGGATGTCTGACAGTGGCTTCCTCGCCAGACTTGTCAGTGTTTGCTGATTTTGCTCCTGGGCCCGCGCTATCTGCTTTAGCGGATTTGGCGGATTCTGGGACCGCAATTGACGCTGCATTGCCCAGTTTGTTTAGGGTGGGCGGCGGTCTCATCGTCGCTTTCTTGATTGGCGCGCCTGTTGGTTTAGCAATCGGGCTCCACCCTCTTTTGGAACGGTCAGTGCAAGTTCCATTCCAATTTTTACGAATGATTTCACCACTTGCATGGATGCCGGTGGCTGTGTTGGCGTTTCCTACTTGGGATACAGCGATAATCTTTTTAATAGCTGCGGCTGCAATCTGGCCAATCGTCTTTGCAACAGCTGCTGGTGTTAAAAGAGTTGACCCTGCCTGGATAATTGTTGGCAGGAGCCACGGTGGTCGTCCCGTTGATATTATTCGTCGGATTATTCTTCCAGCTGTAACGCCAGACCTTTTAACAGGAATAAGGCTCGCGCTCGGGGTGGCATGGATTGTGCTCGTTCCTGCCGAGTATCTCGGCGTCACCTCCGGTCTCGGCTATGCCATTAACGACGCTCGCGACACGCTTTCTTACGACATTCTCGCCGCGCTTATTTTGTTGATTGGGCTGATTGGTTTCAGCCTCGACTTCATCCTTCTTTGGGCCCTTAAGCGCGCAAGCTGGGTACCCGCATCTTAAAATCTAATAATGTATGGAGACTTTTTCATATGAGTTCGGAAAACGCACAGCAGGCTCAATCTGCTACCTTTGACATGATCGATGCAGCCGCTCTCGTCGCTCTTGGAGAAAAGGGAAAGGCCGATAATACGGTGGTTCGCACAGCGAAGTGTCGGACAGTTGCTGAAGGTAAGAAATTTAGACACCTAAATTATGTAAGAGACCTGCCACCACACATCGTCGATGAACCGCCAGGTCTCCTTGGTGATGATACAGCTCCCAACCCAACAGAAGCCTTACTGGCTGCCCTTGGCACATGTGTGTCGGTTGGCTTGCAAGCCAATGCTGTGGCTCGGGGGTGGACTGTTAAGGGTATTGAAGTGGACCTTGAGGGTGACATTAATATCACTGCTGTTTGGGGAACTGGCGATTTGCGGCCAAAGAACCCTGGCCTTTCATCGATCCGAATGAAAGTTAAGCTAGATGTAGATGGCGCTACGGAAGCAGAAGTAATTGAAGTCATACAGCACGTGAGGAAGTGGTCTCCTGTGTTGAACACGCTTCAGAATGCTACAGCCATTTCAATCGACAACGCGTAGGTGGGATATGTCCGTAGCGTTAGCTGTTAGGCCCCCAAGCACCGGCCCGAAAGGCATTGACTCTATTGTCAGTAATTCTATCGATCCGATTGTTCGTAAGATCGATCAGGATGGTCTTTATCCTGAAGACCCCCTGAGAGAGCTTGGTGTTTCGGGTGCCTTCAGCCGGCATGCATCGCAAGCGCCATCCGCTGGGCTCCCAGCGGCGGTTGCCGACATGGCAACAATCAGTGAAAGCTGCATGTCGACAGGGTTTTGCACGTGGTGTCAGGACGCGCTTGTTTGGTATTTGGCCGCTAGCGAAAATACTGGACTTCAAAAGCGTCTGTTAGATCAAGTTGCAGGTGGTGAACAGCTTGGTGGAACGGGTCTCTCTAACCCGATGAAATCATTCTCCAGCATAGAAACACTGGCTCTTAAGGGTAAGAAAGTAGCTGGGGGATATAAGGTAACTGGCCGTCTGCCGTGGGTATCTAATATTGGTCCCGGCCACATTTTTGCAGCCATTTTTGAATTGCCGGACAGCAGACGTGTTATGGCCGTCGTGGGCGCTGATGCAGATGGAGTTAAACTCTCGCGCTCTGCAGAATTCATCGCGCTTGAAGGTACCGGAACATATACCGTGCTGTTCAAGGATGCATTCATATCTGAGAGTGACGTTATTGCCGAAAATGCTGCTGAGTTCGTTCCCAAGATAAGGCAAGGCTTTGTTCTGTTGCAGTTTGGGATGGGCCTTGGACTGGCACGTGGTGTTGCAAAAAGCATGGTAAAACAAGTTGCATCTGCCAAAAACGCTCAATGGCTTCCCTTAACTCCAGATGCAATTTTTGATCGAGTTTTCGCTCTTGAAACTAAGGTAAGAGAGCTTGCCGCATCAGCCGCTGACACCGGTAGAGGCGCTTTCTTAAATGTTTTGCGTGCACGTCTGCAAGTTGCTGAGTTAGCGATGTCTGCTGCACAAGCTGGGGCGTTACAGGCAGGTGCCGGTGGTTACATCGTTGGGTCTGAGCCCAATAGGCGGCAGAGAGAAGCCCTCTTTATGGGTATTCTGACCCCTTCGGTTAAGCACATAACTATGGAGTTGGCTCGAGGCTGACAGATAGTTTGATTGTCAAATCCCCTGTTAATAAGAAAGTGAATGGTTGCCTGACCACGAAGATAACACTCTAAATACTTCAGACTGGCTATGAAGTTGCAGCGACTAGACCAAGCTTTTGGCATAGATAATCTGGGTTAGTTTTCGGGTGGCGGCCGTCGAAGCAACAAAGACAGAGGTATAGCAACTGCTGCAGTTATTGCCATCAGCAAAAAGGCATTCATGTAGCCAACCATCGCCGCTTGCCGGCTCATTTCTCCAGATATTTGTATTAACCCGCTTATCGAAGAGGTGTCCCAATTGCTCAAACTGTCCGCATCCCGCGTTAATTCACGGAACGGTGTGACGAATTCTGCAAGCTCCGCGTAATTGATGGACTTGCTTCTCAGCAGAACCAGGACAGACATTGAAATAAAAAGGCTGGAGCCAAAGTTACGCATCATCGTAAAAACAGCTGACCCTTCGGTAATTTGCTCTCGAGGCAGGGTAGAGAACGCCATTACCGCCATTGGCGTGAAAACAACGCTATTACCCAGCCCCATTAAGTAATGGCTCCAGAATATGCTGAAGTCCGTTACATTCATGTCGAACGATGCCATCCAAAAACAGCCAACCGCTTGTATTGCGAAGCCAGCAGCAATCGCAAATCTAGGGGCAATTTGCGTCAGCCGCGATATGAAGAAAAAGGCTGTCCAATTTCCGAGGCCTCGCGCGGAAATAAGCGTGCTGATTGCGTCTTCTGGATACCCGCGCAAATCGTGTAGCAACGTTGGAAATAATACTAAAGTCGTGAAGCTCAGCATCCCAACCACAAATGCAATTAGTGTGCCGATAGCGAAGTTCCGATCCATTAGAAGGGAAGGGCTGAGGAAGGGCTGCTCGGCCGTCAAGCACTGAGCAACGAAAACCCAAGCCGAAAGGGCTCCTAGGAAAGTGCAAATAATGATTGTCGGGGAACTGAACCAGTCGAGTTTGTGACCTCGATCAAAGATGAGCTGTGCGCAAAGTAGAGCGCAGGAAAGTGCTAGAAAACCGATCCAATCGAGCCGCACTTTCTTCACAAGATCATAACCACGAAGGGCTGACCAGGTGCAGATAAGCGTTAAAATAGCCGGGGGAATTATCATGAAGAAAACAGCTCGCCAGTTCCATATTTCGGTTACATAAGCTCCAACAACTGGGCCAATTACTGGACCAAAAACTGAACCGACACCCCACATAACAAGAGCAAACGGCTGCAAGTGCCGAGGAAAAGTGGCAAGAAGGATTGCTTGGCCAAGAGGGGCAATCGGTGCGCCGAATGCACCTTGCAAAACTCGAGCAAAAATGAGGCTCTCAAGTCCCTGAGCAAAACCACAAAGTGCAGACGCAATTGTAAAACCTGCAACAGTGCCAAACATCATTTTCCGCCACCCCACATATCCAGCAAGCCAAGCTGTCAGTGGGGTTACAATGGCGGCTGCCATTAAATTCAGTGTGATTATCCAGGAGATTTCATCCTGCGTTGCAGAGAAAGTTCCCCGCATTTGCGGTAAGACTAAGTTAGCAACGGTGATAGTCATGCCGTAAAGCATGTTGGCCAATTGAACCATTAGCAGTATCAGCCACTGCTGGCCTGTTAGGTCGATGAAAGCGAACCGGCGGCGTTTTGCCGGTGCTTCTAAATCTGGCATCAGGGCGATTTAACCAAGGAGGTTGACTAGCTACACTAGTACCTACCTTCATCGCTGTCAGCTTGGTTTTTCGGCGGCCACATTTTTGGCCCTTTAAACCTGGGCTACATCGCGATCCAAAAGATCTAAATAGAGTTTCTGTAGCTTGGTTGTCATTTTTCCCAGTTGGCCATTTCCAATCTTTCGGCCATCAACGATGCCAACGGGTGCCACCCCAGCAAAAGTACCCGTCACGAAGGCTTCATCAGCGTTATAAACGTCGGTCAAACTGAAATTCTTTTCCAATGCTGGAATTTGGTTTGCATGGGCAAGCTCAAGGACATTTCTGCGTGTGATACCATCCAAGCAGTAGTCTCCAGTTGACGTCCAGATTTCGCCTTTCCGTACGATAAAAAAGTGAACAGAATTGCAGGTAGCCACGAACCCTTGCGGATCAAGCATTAACGCCTCGTCGGCACCTGCCTTATCAGCTTGTATACAGGCAAAAATACAATTCAGCTTTGAATGTGTGTTCAGGCTAGGGTCTTGAACATCAGGTGCGCCACGACGGATATGGACAGTATGAAGGTTCAAGGGTGTGGTTGCTGTTTCTTCTCTCGCAGCCTTCCATTCTGGAATGATCACAATCGTCGGTCCTGAAATGGTGACCCTAGGATGTTGATACGGTGTCGACTTCAAGCCTCGAGAAACCATAAGGCGAATATGTACCCCAGTGTCCATCCCATTTGTTCTGCAAACGGCCATGATCCTTTCGGCTAACTCAGGCTTGGAGAGACCAAGGTCAAAGTCGAGCGTTTTGGCACCTTCCCAGAGGCGATCAAGATGTGCATCTAGGAATGCTAGGCCACCTTTGTGGAGGCGGATACCTTCCCAAACGCCATCGCCAAGCATGAAGGCTGAATCAAAAACGGAAACTGTAGCCTCTGCTCGTCGTTTATGAACGCCATTTATATCTATTAAAATCTCGGCATTTCGTGGGTCGTCTAGGTAGTCATGAGTGCCCATGGATTGCCTCCTGCGATTAGAAAAACGATTGAGAATTTAGATCATTTAAATGGTAGCAGTCGCCATTCCCACCTTCGGGTTAGGAAAACATGGCATTTTCTCATCAAGAGTTTGGTTTCACAAAATTGCAAAGTTTATCGATTGCGTATCTTTGACGCTGACCTTCAGGGATTGCACTTGGAAAAAACAGAGAAAAAGACTAGGAGAAAGGTGTCTAGCGGAAGGTACAATGGTTGCGTTAGAGTTGAGTGTTTGTAGTGCGTTTTTATAGAGCATCGTTGCATCGCCGATATTGATACAGGCAGATCTGCCGACTGAGGAGTGGGTCATTGAAGATTGGAGTGCCGAGAGAGGTATCTCAGGGTGAAAATAGGGTAGCCATGACCCCGGCTTCTGCCCGAGATCTCCAGAAACTTGGTCATGGATGCTTCGTTCAGGCAGGGGCAGGGATAGCGGCTGGTTTTTCGGATAAAGCTTATGAAGAGGCAGGAGCCACAGTTGTGGCCGATGCGGGCCAGCTTTGGAAAGATGCAGACGTCGTCGTCAAGGTGCGTCCTCCTTCAGATACTGAGGTGGGGCTTCTTTCTAAGGGCCAAACTCTTATTTCGCTATTCTATCCCAGTCAGAACGGCGATCTGATGGATAGAGTTAATATTCAGGGCGCGACTGCTGTCGCGATGGACATGGTCCCGCGCATTAGTCGAGCGCAAAAGATGGATGCGCTCTCCTCAATGGCCAACATTGCTGGTTACCGCGCGGTTATCGAGGCCAGCAACAACTTTGGCCGTTTTTTTACAGGCCAAGTGACTGCCGCTGGTAAAGTGCCCCCCGCCAAGGTGCTCGTCATCGGTGCGGGCGTCGCAGGCTTGGCTGCTATTGGCACATCAACTTCCTTGGGTGCTATTACCTACGCGTTTGATGTCCGCCCTGAAGTGGCAGAACAGATTGAATCGATGGGCGCGGAATTTGTTTTCTTAGAATTTGAGCAAAGTCAGGACTCATCAGCGACGGGTGGGTATGCGGCGCCATCCTCACCAGAATTCCGTGAAAAACAGCTAGCGAAATTTCGTGAGCTGGCTCCCGAAGTTGATATCGTCATTTCGACGGCGTTAATTCCCGGCAGAGACGCTCCGAAGCTTTGGCTAAAGGATATGGTCGAGGCGATGAAACCAGGCTCGGTTATAGTAGACCTTGCAGCCGAACGTGGTGGTAACTGCGACCTCACCGTTGCAGACGAAAAAGTGGTCTCTGAGAATGGTGTTACCATCATTGGTTACACTGATTTTCCTAGTAGGATGGCGTCACAAGCTTCTACGCTGTATTCCACAAATATTCGCCACATGATTTCTGACCTTACGCCCAATAAGGACGGCGTCATTGTCCACGACATGGAAGATGATGTGATACGCGGGGCAACGATAACTTTCGATGGCGCTATTACCTTTCCTCCTCCACCTCCTAAAATTCAAGCAATTGCTGCAGTAAACAAGGACAAGCCAAAAGAGCTTTCTGCAGAAGAGAAGAGGGCGGCTGAAGTTGCTGCGATGGCTAAAGCTGGCCGGCAACAGACGTTCCTTCTTGTCGCTGGCGCTATTTTGATGGGTATCATCGGCATTTACGCTCCACCTAGCTTTATGCAGCACTTCATTGTTTTTGTTCTGTCGGTTTTTGTGGGTTTCCAAGTCATCTGGGGTGTTGCGCATTCCCTGCATACCCCTCTTATGGCCATTACCAATGCAATATCTGGAATTATTATCATTGGCGCTCTCCTCCAGCTTGAGGCAAATTTACCAATTGTGACCATACTTGCCTGTGTCTCGGTGCTTATCGCCACCATTAATATCGTAGGTGGATTTATGGTTACTCGTCGTATGCTTCAAATGTTCCAGAAATCCTGATTGGGCGCAGCGAATAATGTCTTTTGAATTGCAAACTGCCGCCTATATCGCTGCGACTGTTTTATTTATCCTCGCCCTAGGTGGGTTGAGGAACCAGGAGAGTGCAAAGCGCGCAGTCTGGTTTGGTATCGTGGGTATGGCGATAGCCTTCCTAGCCACTATTTTTGGCCCAGGTGTTGCGATCGATGCGGTGCTGGTGATTACCGTCGCAGTCGGCGCAGTGATTGGCGTAATCGTAGCTCGGCGGGTCGAAATGACTGGTATGCCAGAGCTTGTGGCCGCCCTGCATAGTTTTGTTGGTCTGGCTGCAGTCTTTATCGGTCTGAACTCAGACATGACGGCGCATGAATTTTCTACTCACGCCGAACAAGTTATTCACGAGGTCGAGATTTTCCTGGGTGTGTTTATTGGTGCGATTACATTCACCGGCTCAATTATCGCTTATGGAAAGCTCTCAGGTAAAATCGATGGAAAGGCGTTGATACTTCCAGGCCGCCACGTTTGGAATGTAGTGATGGTCATCGTCTCCTTTGTACTGATGGTTCTCTACATTCAAGGCGCTGGTTCTTGGACGTTATATCTGATGACCTTGCTTGCCTTAGTGATTGGCGCACATCTGGTAATGGCAATTGGTGGCGGGGATATGCCAGTCGTCGTCTCGATGTTGAACAGCTACTCTGGTTGGGCAGCGTCAGCTACTGGCTTCTTGCTAGGCAACGACCTCCTCATTGTAACAGGGGCATTGGTTGGCTCCTCTGGTGCCATTCTCTCCTACATCATGTGCGTTGCAATGAACCGGAAATTTCTCTCTGTGATCCTTGGTGGTTTTGGCACAGTAAACGGACCGGCAATGGAAGTTGATGGCGAGATGATCGCAATTGATGCCGATGGAGTTGCCGCAGCTCTTAATGATGCAGACACGGTGATCATCGTGCCGGGTTATGGGATGGCAGTTGCGCAGGCCCAGCGGGCGGTTGCGGAACTTACTCAGAGACTTCGGGCTAAAGGTAAGACAGTTCGTTTTGGCATCCACCCGGTAGCCGGTCGTCTACCGGGCCATATGAATGTATTGCTGGCTGAAGCGAAAGTACCCTACGACATCGTCTTAGAAATGGACGAGATCAACGATGATTTTCCTCAAACTGATGTTACAATAATCATCGGCTCTAATGACATCGTGAACCCTGCTGCTCAGGAAGATCCCAATAGTCCGATTGCCGGCATGCCAGTCCTCGAAGTTTGGAAGTCCAGGCAGGTCTTTGTATCCAAGCGAGGCCAAGGTACGGGGTATTCTGGTATCGAGAATCCACTTTTCTATAAAGAGAACACACGTATGTTCTACGGCGACGCCAAGAAGAGCCTCGACGAGTTATTGCCAAAAATCTCTTAAAACGGCTCATATTCTGGGCGGAAGTTGAATAGGATTTTATTCGCCAGATTCCGACGCAACAGGAACGAGCTTCAAACTAATTTATAGGCCAGGCTTATGATTTGGCCTGCGCTGCCATCGACGGGCTTGATAGAAGGACCCTGCTTCCGAGAAGTATAATCAAAGCGCATGACATCAGGACGTAAAACAGGCCATCAAATCCCCAATTGGACTGAACAATCGCTATCAATGGAAGAGCGCCCGAGAAGGCAAGAAAGCTGACCATGTAGCGAAAACCAAACGCGCGCGAACGAGATTGCTGTGAGGCAGTGGTGCCAATTAAGAAGTCGTTCACTGGCACTTGGCCAAATACGCCCAGCATCACTCCCAAGGCCACTGCCAATACGGCGAGGTCAGTTAAGCCCGGCATCATCAACAAAGTGATTATTTGGACGATGGTAACAAGAGCAAGTGTTGGGCGCGCGCCGGCACGGTCAAGTAGATAGCCAGTGACAAGTTGTGCGAGAGATGCAGTGGCAAAAACCAGGAATGCTAGACCACCGATGACTGATGCGGACTCCATCTTCAAAGAGGAAAATATTGCCGCGATTCTATCGGCTAGCCCCACAAGCCGCTCCTCAAAGATTTCTGGCAATGCAACTGTGCTTGATTGAAACACGATGCTTCCTAAAACAGCAGTCATGTAAACGCATAATAACACGCGCCACATTGGGCCGTAATAAGCTGGCTTTGTTGCTGCGGCACCACCAGCAGGGGCTACAGCCATTGCCTCGATATCTCGGGATACTGCCCAGTAAGGCAACGCAAAAAGGATCGAAATTACGCCAGGCACGAAAAACGCTGCCCGCCACCCCGCCAGATCGATCATCACGCCTGTTACCAAAGCAGCGCAGCCCACTCCGAGATTGCCCCAGATACCATTAACGGCCAGTCGCATGCCGGTCTTTTTCCAGCGCGCTGTTACTATGGCGAGACCAACGGGGTGATAGATTGCTCCAAAAATGCCAATGCAGAGCAATCCTGCCCCCATTTGCAGTGGTGTTTGAGCAAAACTGGTAAGTATTGAGGAGAGGCCAATACCAATAAAGAAAACCACCATCATGCGGTCCCGGCCATAGCGGTCGGCAAGGATGCCCATTGGCAGTGAACAGAGAGCAAAGGCTGTGAAACCTGGGGTGCCGTATACCAATAATTCTGCATAGCTCATGCCCCAGCCCGCGCTGAGTGCTAGAGCCGCAACAGTCGCGAAGATGAGCATGAAGTAGTGGTCTAAGAAGTGACCTACATTCAGAAGTAAAAAGTATTTAGTGTCGCGCGTAACCATCTCAGCCTCACAGCTATTTTAGATAGATTGCAACAGGTCGGCTGTCGATGTAAGGACATATATCGTCGAGGAATGGACAAAAACATAAAATCTTTATATGCGCAGTATAGATCCGAGCGATTATCAAGATCTTCCTCAGAACCTTGCCGTAATGGCAAAACGTTTTGCTGATGGATTTGTAATCAAACCACATCAACATTTGAGAGATCAACTCATCTACGCGGTTTCGGGTGTAATGCGGATTGGTACACCCGAGGATGCTTGGGTAGTGCCCCCTGACCGTGCCTTGTTAATGCCAGCAGGTATCGAGCACAGCATAGAAGTTTGTGGTGATGTGGAGATGAGGACTCTCTATATAGCTTCAACCATTCCAACCAAAATCAAGGTTCTGATGGTCAGTCCTCTATTGCGTGAATTGATCACGGCACTTGCGTTTGAGCCAATGGATTATTCCGGTAACAGACGTGCTGAGCAGATAGCAGAACTTATAACGACTGAATTAGCTGCCGCCACGGCATTGCCACTAAACATTCCCCTACCACGCGATAGTCGGCTGCAACAGGTTTGCCAGCGGCTTCTCATCAATCCATCTTTAATGTTGTCTTTGGAAGAATTGGCAGAACAAACCGGCGCTTCTCCCAAGACGCTTGCCCGTCTATGCAGAAGCGATCTTGGTATGACCTTTTCGGTCTGGCGCCGCCGTGTTCGCTTTTCCAAGGCCTTTGAACTTTTGGGTAGCAATCATCCGATTAAAGATGTTGCAAGAAGATGTGGATATGAGAGTCCTAGTGCCTTTACGTTTGCTTTCAAAAAAGAATTTGGAGCTTCACCGACAGGTTTCCGGGAAGACTGGCCGTTTGATATAGATTGAGAAATGAGTTGCCCCAATGAATTTCGGCTACGGAATCTCTATCCAACCATGACCTTCATTGATGACCTTGGATACCCAAGGAACCATCCAAGCAATAAACGCTTCATAGTCGCCGGTCGATGACCACTCAACAGATGTTATTGGCTGATTGGCCTGTGCGTCAGAATTGGGGGTAGTGAAGATACCTCGTGCGACAAATTCAGAGTTCCCATCTCCAATTTGCAGCTCAATAAATTCCAAGCCTCCTGCACCAGTATCTGGCAGGGCCCGATATCGCATGCGAACTGGTTCACCATCCCATGATGTTTTTAGGTCAGTGCCCGGTGTACTTCGCCACAATTCTTCAAGTTGATCGAAGAATGTTTGCCAGACAAACATCAAGGTGTCGTGCATGTCATCAAGTGTTGGCAGGTCGCTAGGATCAGACATCAAATGGGGTTCTTTTTGGATCCACTAGCTTGGAAGTACGCGAAACGGCACTTAGATATTCACGTTATGACACGTTACACTAGGGCAACTTGTTCGAGTGGCGGATTGCGGCTTTCTGGAAGGTGATCATAGAGATCTGCAATGAGATCACGTTTTAGGCTAGAATGGCATGGCTCATCCCAAAGATTTTGGAATTGTTTAGGGTCATTTGTCAGGTCATAGAGCTCACCTTCGCTGCCATCATGCACGGAGCCAGGTTCGCAAGCAGTTAGTACGTAGCCGTCTCTGCATAATGTGCGAAGAGTTATGCTCTCTCCAGCAAAGCCTCCATCCCACTCAGTTATGACCCTTTCACGATTGTTCTTTGCAGATGTTGGGAGAGGCGCACCTTGCATCCGTGGGTCTGGCTTCACTCCAACTGCCTGGGCTATCGTGCGAGCAATATCCACATGCCCAACCGGTTGAGACACCACAGCAGGGGCAATTCTAGCAGATGGAGCTGGTCGCCAAATCATGGGCAGGCGCATCAGGGCGTCAACGTGGTAAGGTCCCTTGAATAGCATGCCGAAGTCACCCTGGAATTCGCCATGATCGGCGGTGTAAATGACGTCGAGATCTTCGCCCCACCCTCGTTCGTTGATCCGGCTAAGAACACGACCCAAGGCATCATCAATTAGCTCATTTTCGATGTGACACATGGCATTGACCTCACGAATTTGGTCAGCCGTCATTTGAGCTGGCACGAAATTCTTGGGAACTTCATAAGCGAATTGTCTGCGGCCAAGATACCAGTCAAGCCAGTGACGGGGCTTGCCCTCTAATACCTTTATAGTTGCCTCAACGCTTCCAGGATAAGCATCTGGCAAATCAAGATCTCGCCAATTGCAACGCCCAAGCTCTGAAGAAGGCGGGTCCCAAGGGTGATGTGGGTCTGGGAAGCTCATCCAGCAAAACCAATCTGCGTCAGTCTCCAAGCTGTTCAACCAGGCAATAGTGCGATCTGCCACCCAATTTGTATGATAGAGATCCTTTGAGATTGAATTATGCCAAACCTGTACTGCTCCCGTGTCACCTCCCGGTTTTCCGCTAATTTCCCTCTCAGGCGAAACGTACTCTTGAAATGATTGTGAGGCGCCCGGAGCAGTTTCTTCCAACCACTTAGGGTAATGGAATAGGCTCCTACCAGCTCTACCTGTGTGCCCGGCTAGCTCCATCCGATCAAACCCTCGATGAGGACCTGTTATATCTTGAGAGGCAGCATAGTTTTCAAAATAGGGTGCTCCTGGGGCGGAGGCTGGTTCAAAATGAGCTTTCCCAATAAGAGCTGTTTTGTATCCGGCTTGCTCTTTTAGAAGACGCGCAATGTCTGGCGTGTCTTCAGGAAGGGGAATCCCATTCATGCGAACGCCGTGAGTTCTGACATGTTGGCCAGAAATTATTGTTGCACGAGCCGGCATACAAACTACGTTCTGATTGTGCGCGCGGGTGTAGTTAATACCTTGAGAGGCAAGACCATCTATTATTGGCGTCCGAGCAATTTTACCACCATTGCATCCAAGTGCGTCGTGACGTTGTTGGTCTGCAGTGACTAGCAAAATTTTTCGACCCATGACTCTATTCCCTTAGTTTCTTATTGGCCCGTGAAAATGCCGGGTCTTTTTTCTCTGAATGCGGTAATTGCCTCTACATGGTCGTTGCTGGCGCGTGCGACTGCGATGTGAGAACTGACTAGATCAAAGGCTGTTGTCATATCCGAGACGAGGCTTTGGTCAATTAACCGCTTGACCTGCCGAACCGAATAGGGAGGCATAGCAACAATTTTTGCGGCGAGCTTTCTTGTCTCAGACATTAGATCTTCATCTGGGTAGACGTGGCTTACCAGGCCTATTTCTAGAGCCTGTTCAGCATCAACAAATGCTGCCGTCCAAAACATCTCAAGTGAACGCGCGCGGCCAATTATACGTGGCAGGAAGTAACCACCACCACCGCCGGGCAGTAACCCAATTCGGCAATATGACTCACAAAACCTGGCGCTTGTTGCCGCCACCCTGATATCACATGCAAGCGCTAGATCCATGCCGCCACCAACCGCCGGTCCTTGAACGGCGCAAAGAACTGGCTTTTCAAACCTCGCAAGCCGCTTTGGTACCGCTTGGATCGTCCGCCAGATGTGGCGCTTAGTGACATGAGGTCTGCGGTCTGCCGCATCACCCATGCGACTTACATCGCCGCCTGAGCAGAATGCTCGACCAGCCCCGGCGAGGATCACGACGGAGACGTCATCCCGATCGTCAAATTCATCCAGTGCTGCAACTACCCCGAAAAGCATATCTTCGGTGAAGGCATTTAGTTTATCAGGTCGGTTTAAGGTTATCGTGCCAATGCCATCGGTCACATCGATTAACAAATCTTCTGACACAGAACCCTCCCTAGCTTGCTTTTAATTTGAGTAATGCGTCCGCATTGCCGTGGGTAAGCTTTGCCATGTCACTGGGAGCAAGCGTGATCCGGTCCAGAAAACTTCTCCCCTTCATGTTTGGCGCATAGGGGTAATCGACGGAAAACATCAGTCTATCGATACCAAAGGTTAGTAATGCGGCGAGAAATGGTGGTTCTGTGAAAATACCACTGGTGGTAACCCAAACTTGATCTTGAATCTGCCTGCTTATTGGCCGTTGCAGGTGGTCTGCATCTAGTCGAAAGACATCATCAACACGCGCGAGCATCATAGGAAGCATCTCGCCCATATGCCCTATGATCAATTTGAGCTTGGGGTGTTTATCCAGTACCCCTGCCAGCACTAATCGAAGGACATGTATTGCTGTCTCTTGATGCCAGCCCCAACCTGCTGTTTCAAGCACTCGAGCAGCTCCGTCCGGCAGATTGCTGTAGTAAGCATCACGAACAGGTGATGGTGCCAGATGAGGGTGCACATAAATAGGTAGATCTAGTTCGACTGCCGCCGAAAGTAGGTCGTCGTAGGATGGATCATCGAGAAAGCGCCCATCGGTAACTCCATTAATAAGCGCTCCACAAAAGCCAAGTTCTTTTACACATCTTAGAAATTCATCGGCGCACGATTTTGGGTCGGCCATCGGCAGAACGCCAAACCCTTGAAAGCGATCAGGCTTTTCAGCAACTTTTTCCGCCAAGTAATCATTCATCATTTGGGCAAGCTTAACCCCATCCTGTCCCGGAACGAGATCTGGTCCTGGCCCTGTATTGGAGAGCACCTGAACATCGATGCCTGCTTCATCCATGCGGCGCAGCCGCTCTGCTCCAATCTCTTTTGCTAAGTCCATTGGACTTGGACCATTGGATGGTACTGTGCGAGCGCGGAAACCACGCGCCTGAATTAACGACTTATCTATCCGCGCAACCAAATGCGGTGCCGTGAAATGTTCCTCAAGTGCGATGACCCGCATGCTTTTCTCTCCCTGTTTTACAGAAGCCTAACGCCAGTCGTGGGTGCATTGCCAGCAGACCTTTATACGGCGATTATTTCAATGATACGTGCGGGGGAGATGCTTGATGCCCGAAACGCCCATCACATTCGGTTGGTTCCTGCCTACCAGCGGCGACAGCACTTGGTTGGCTGACCCATCCGGCCATATCCCGCAAAGTCGTGCTTTATTTGATGAGATAGTCGATGTAGTCGATGAGGCTGGGTTTAGCTACATGCTGATGCCGGTAAATGCAGCATGCTGGGAAGCAACAGTTGTTGGCTCCTACTATGCTGCCCGCACCAAAAATGTTGCACCGCTGATAGCTCTTAGATCTGCCTATTGTAATCCTGTTCTTTCGGCAAAGATGTTCGCCACCTTGGACCAGATTTCCGGAGGTAGGCTTTGCGTTAATTTAATCGCGGGCATCAACGATGATGACACCAAAGCTGACGGCATCCCCGATACCAAGGAAGTCCGGTACGAGAAGATGGACGAGGAAGTCCAAATTATGAAGAGGCTTTGGACAAGCCACGAGCCGATTGGATTTCAGGGGAAACATTATCAAGTTGACGCCGTGATTGAGCCAAAGCCGTTGCAGCAGCCGCACCCGCCCTTTTTTCTTGGCGGAGCCTCTGAACAGGCGCTGGAAATCTCAGCCAAACACTCATCAGTCCATCTTTTTTGGGGGGACAGGCCAAGTGGTATCGCCCAGAAGATCAAGGACTTGAAGGTGAGAGCCAGTAAGTATGGTCGTGACAAGGTTTTGCAGTTTGGAATGCGGCTTCAGATCATCTGTGCTGAGACGGAGGAAGAGGCTTGGGCCGATGCTGCAAAATTAGTTGCAGGAGCCGACGGTATGCGCCTGGCGAATATGCGAGGGAACAGGGATGCGGTCGCAGGCATTCGCAAGACATCGGAGGCAAACAGACAAGTCTGGAAACTCCTTGAAGAATCGGGCGAAGATATGATGCTTGCTCCACATCTTTGGGCTGGAATTTCTAAGGTGCGTGCCGGGGCTGGCATCGCTGTGGTAGGAAACCCCGACCAGGTTGCAGCGACGTTAGACGAATTTGTTGATGCGGGTTGCACGAGTTTTTGCTTGTCTGGTTATCCTCATGCAAAAGCTGCAAGGATTTTCTCTGAAAAAGTTTTGCCAAAATTCCAGGGCCGCATTTCGCGCGCTCTGCCGCAAGCGGCGTAAAAGGCTACAAAATGGAAATGCCACATACTGGAGCGCCGGACGACGGCCTGAATGTTAAGCGTTATTTGGTGTTAATCGCCTCACTGATATTCATGATTGTTGGGACGGGAAGTATCTACTTCCTCGTCGTCGCTTTGAAACTCATAAGTGCTGAGTTTGAGTGGCCGCGAACCATCCCTTCGATTGCCTATTCGCTGCAGTACTTTGGGGGTGGAGTGGGCGGCATATTCATGGGTTGGGTGCTGGACCGTTTAGGGATGGCAATTCCAGCCTTTGTTGGCGCTTCAATGATTGGCGGTGGCGCGCTTCTCACAACATACATCTCTAACGAATGGCAATTGTTTTTCATTTATGGCGTAATGATGGGGCTGCTCGGCAGGTCAGCATTATTTTCACCACTGACAGCCAACATTACACGTTGGTTTGAGCATAAGCGTGGGATGGCTGTCGGCATTGTTGGCTCGGGACAAGCTTTGGCAGGTGCAGTCTGGCCACCTATTTTTAATTATACCTTTGGAATTTACGGCTGGCGTGAGACTTCCTTTTGGTATGGCGTATTCACCCTAGCTACCCTCTTACCGCTTTGCTTGGTTTTAAGGATGCGTGCACCAGCAGCTGCCATCGCGCCTGCACTGGCAAAGCGACCTGCTGGAGCCAAACCCCTCATCCTTTCCCCGAGGCGGATGCAAATTACTTTGTGCTTCGCGTCAATTGGCTGCTGCGTAGCAATGTCTTTGCCTCTTGCTCACCTTGTAAGCCACGTCAGTGATCTGGGTTACGATGCTGCTCGTGGCGCTGAAATTCTGTCGTTAATGCTGACTTGCGCGGCAGTAGCCAGTTTCTTTGGTGTTGGATTTTTGTCAGGACGATTTGGCGGGCTCAAAGCTATTTTTGTCTTCTCAACGGCGCAGATGATTTTCCTTTTTGCACTCGCCTTCGTTACTGATTTGACATCACTCTACATCGTGGGGGCACTGTTTGGACTGGGCTATGGCGGGATATTGCCATGTTACCCAATTATTGTGCGCGAGTTCTTGCCAGCTGCGGAGGCGGGAAGGCGGACCGGTTTGGTCATTCTCTGCGCTGGTGGTGGTATGGCTCTAGGAGCTTGGCTAGGCGGGGTCAGCGTCGACCTAACTGGTTCTTACCAGCTTGGTTTCATAATCGGCGCATTGTTCAACCTAGCCAATCTCTTGATCATCTCTAGCCTAATTGTTCGGGCGCGTTTGCAGTTGGCAGAAGCCTAGGCGCCTCGAACGTAACGCTTGCAGAGAATGCGGAGACGGTCGCGGAAGTGAGGGCGAACGCGTGCGGACCAAGGGGTATCTACAGCCTTTGCCCATGCGTCTGTTTTAGTAACATCGGGCGATTCTAGGTGGTAAATCGCAACGTATTTTCGTCCATCGGCACCACCGGGTTGATCAGAGGCTTGGACGAAGCGTCTTGCGACCATGCAGCCAGGAACAGCTGCAAGTGCTGGAATATGTTCTTCGTCATACCATGCGTTGAAATCAGCTTCGCCTTCAGATGAACAATTCATTGCGTTCACTAGAAGGCCTCCAGCTCCGGCGGGAGCAGCTAGGCCACCAGGCAATGTTTGCTCACCTTCAAAGCGAAGCTTTCGATCGCACATCGCCGTAACGCGCTTAGACCAAACTGAGAGGTTTTCGTAGGCAATTGCCTTGTATGCGTCGCTTCTTAGAACTGCTAATGCGTCCAGATCGTACGATGCGACTGCAACTGTTGGGTTCTCAACATCAAGCCATCGCTCACAAAGTCCGAAACCTGCAACAGCCTCTCGCTCTGGAACATGCTCTAAGTCATACCAGTCATGAAACTCATCTGCGTGCGCTGTTGCAAAATCAAAGCCGACAAGTAGCAGGCCACGAGACATATTAGAAACTCCTTACATGAGGGTTTTTTGAGCCGAAGGAAAAGCTGAACACAAGCTTGGTAGCATTAATGCTCAAACAGCAAATATCAACTGTGTGGGGCATTCTAAAACTTATGAGCGTTGTTTGAATCAGTCGTTGCTAATTGCCAACAGTCGTTCATAAGCAAGCCGCGGAGTTCGAATGATGCCTGCACTTTTGCGCTCGCGGCGAAGTGCTGCCGAACGGTCAAAGGGCATGCGAGGTTGCGGTCCTCCTTTAATGGGGCGAGCACCCCTTACAGCCTCTGCATACTCGGAAACCGAAGTCCGAAAATCTACCTCTGGATTGAAAAGGTCTGGTCGCATCGCGATGATAATAAAACCGAATTCAGCCAAGTCTGGAGGCATTATGGGAGACCCTGCCATTGCACCAAGTAGCTGCACGACATGGGCTAGGCCCGAGCCTTTATGTCCGCCCCAAGCAGTGAACGCACCAGCAAGTGCTGCATCAGGGTCCGTAGTTGGATTTCCATCCGCATCCCAAGCTTTGCCCGGTTCTAACGACTTTCCAAGACGCTTTGCCAGAAGCACCTCCGCATGCATGATGTTTGAGGTGCCGATATCCCAGATGACGGGGTCGCCAAGACTTGGAAAACCGTAGCAGATTGGGTTTGTTCCAAACCGGCCATCAACGGCACCCTCTGGCGCGACCCAGGGCGATGCATTGGAGGCGATCATTGAGACAAGCCCCTCGGCCGCCATCATCTCTGCAAAGTAAGAAAGCATCCCCGTATACCAGGTGTCGTCTCCGGCGACGGCGGCGAGACCCATGGTTTTGGCTTTTGATATGGCAAGCTCTGTAGCTTTGTAGGCGACAACGTAGCCTAAATTGTCTTGGCCTTTAATCTTCGCGGAAACTGGTGTTTCGTGAACGACTTCAACCGGCCCTGGAGGAGGCCCAGTCCGATCCAGACGTTCCACGATACTAACAAGACGTGGCAAGCCTCCATAGTCTAGCCCCCTAAGCTCGCAGTCTATGAGATGATCAGCGATTAGAGATGCGTAGTCTGCTCGTTGGCCCTTGGCTACTAGAACGCTCTCTGCCAACGCTCGTGCCTCTTTTATGGAAAGTTCCACGTCCATTTTTTTACCCCTCTAACATTGGGGAAGTTGATGAGTTCAAAATAGGGTGGATCGAAATTAACATGCCTGGCAAGCGACTCAAAAAATCTAGATCGGAAATTTTTTATGAGTAGAGCGATAAGGATCCATGAAAATGGAGGGCCAGAGGTTCTCAGGCTGGACGATTTGACAGTTCCAGAGCCTGGTCCTGGACAAGCGCTCATCCGCAATAAGGCGGCGGGTATAAATTTTATTGATTTGCACCAACGTGCTGGAAGGTATCCCTTGCCCAGATTGCCGGTGACACTTGGCATGGAGGGTGCCGGTGTGGTTGAGGCCGTGGGACGTGGGGTGACGACTGCTTCAGTCGGTGATCGAGTTTCTTACGTGATGGGTGGGCATGGTGCTGTTCCAGGATCCTATGCTGATCACACCCTTGTGGACGGTGAGGCCTTAATCCGATTACCAGATGAAATTGATGACGAGACTGCTGCTGCGATGACCCTTAAAGGTTTAACGGCACACTATCTCATCAGGGGAGCCTACCCCATAGAGGCTGGCGAAACGATCCTAGTTCATGCTGCTGCAGGCGGGGTAGGTCTTTTAATTTGCCAGATGGCAAAGGTCCTTGGGGCACGTGTAATCGGGACGGTTGGGTCTGAGGAAAAGGCAGATCTTGCAAGTGCCCACGGATGCGATCACGTCGTTATTTATGGGAAGGAAGATGTCGCTCAGCGGGTTAAAGCGCTAACCGGTGGGGAGGGCGTTCCTGTTGTCTACGATGCTGTGGGCAAGGATACGTTTGAAGCCTCATTGGCTAGTCTGAAGGTGCGAGGAGTTTTAGTTTCCTACGGCACAGCATCAGGGCCCATACCGCCATTTAATATCTTTGAATTAAATCCGCGCGGTTCTCTTTACATCACCAGCGCTGGACTTGCTTGGTACACACGGTCTCGTGCCGAGTTAATGGAGAGGGCGTCAGAGTTGATCGGCATGGTTGCAACCGGCGATATAATCGTTCCAGTCCGCCAGCGGTTCTCTTTAGAAGATGCAGCTGATGCCCACAGAGCATTGGAGGGCCGCGCTACTGTCGGGGGATCAGTGCTAACCCTCTGAACGATGAAAAACCGCTTCCTGATCATATTGAGAAGTGAGTTTAGGACTGACCTAGCCGAAAAATTAATATCACTTCAAAGTACTCTATGCAGTGAGGGCTGCACTTCGTAAAATCATAACAAGGGCCTTATCGGAAGACTGGGGCCATCCATTGCGTGAGGAGGAAAACCCATGCGCATCGTCAACCCTTCATTTGGCCGACAGCCAGACGCGGGCATAAAATCCACGTCTGTCAAAAGGCCAACAGACTGGCTTAACGATCCTGTCGCCATCATCTCAAATTCGAAGCCAAATGCCATGGAGTTACTCCAAGGTGTTCGCAAGTTGATGGGCGAATTTAGATCCATCGATAATGTCGATTATATGGATAAGCCAAGCGCTGCTCACCCAGCGCCGCCCGAATTAGTCGACCGCGTAATCAATAATTATCGTGGTGCTATCGTCGCCTTAGCCGATTGAGGGTCATGTTCGTCGTGGAGTTTCCATGACAGCATGACCTTTGAAGAAGCCGGCGTCGAAACGTACATCGTTATTACCGAGACTTTCCTGCCGCTAGTGCGTGCGCAGGCAAAGGCTCGGGGTGCGGACCCTAAACTTCTAATCGTTAAGCACCCAGTGGGTGGTTTGAACGAGGAAGAACTTAGGGAGCGGATTCAGACGGCGTTTGGTGCGCTAAAGACGGTCCTTGCGGCCTAATAATTCGGCCGGCGACCATAGTGTCGTCGGCCATAATTAATTCAGGAGCTTTCATGAGCGACCCGCTGAACGACGAGATCCTAGATCTCGGCGATATGGATTTCGACGCATTCAATGACTATGCCATCGCGCAGGGCTGGAGCGATGGGATGCCCATGGTCCCACCAACCGAAGCTAAGGTTGCGGCTTGTGTTGCAACTTGTCATGGCGACAATTCTCCCTTTCCCCCGATGTCTCCTCGTCTTGTCTTGCCAACTCTAGACACAATTGCGGCTAATGCCGTGATGGCGGGGTGCAAGCCAGAATATTTCCCGGCGGTTGTTGCTGCTGTCCGAGCCATTTTAAATCCGGACTACAACCTGCATGGGACATTGGCGACAACGCATCCTTGTGCGCCAATGATTATGGTGAATGGCCCGGCCAGAATGACAATGGAAATCAATTGTGGCTCCAATTGCTTTGGTCAGGGTTGGCGGGCTAACGCTTCTATTGGGCGAGCCCTTATGTTGACCATGATGAATGTTGGTGGCGGTAAGCCAGGTGATATGGATCGCTCGACCCAAGGGTCACCTGCGAAATACTCTTTTTGCTTCGGAGAGAATGAAGAAGAAAGTCCGTGGGACCCTTACCACGTTCGCCGCGGCTTCAAAGCCGAAGATAGTGTTGTCACACTTTTGCCGGCAGAACCGCCGCACAACGTGAATGACCACGGCAGCACGACAGGTGAGGGCTTGTTACAAACTATTGCTGGATCAATATCCCAGACTGGAGCCAATACCATTTATGGTTCTGCTCCGTTTGTGGTTGCAATAGGTCCTGAGCATGCCGCCACAATGAAGCGTGACGGTTGGACAGTTCCGGCAATCCAAGAAAAGTTACATCACGATAGTGCGACGCCGGTTGAACGAGTTTCAAAAGATAATCAGAAAAATTATGAGGAGCGTGGCCAAGTTATTCAGAATGGCCGCTATTATCACTCTCGGACCCCAGAAGATATTCAGATTGTCGTAGCGGGCGGACCAGGCAAGCATTCAGCCGTCATCCCTACTTTTGGTTTCACAGAAGCTTGTTCAGAGCGGCTGCCAATCCGTTGAGTAACTGGCCTGTATTAGATGCGACTTTATCGTGGGAGGAGGCGCAATCGGCGCTTGAAGACGAGGGCTTGTCTGATGGTCTTCCCTTGGTTCCGCCTACAGAAGCGCGCCTTGCTGCCATGCTGGCCGGCGTCAGTGATCCTGATGCCTCACACGGCATGGTCATGCCCATGTTTGGGGACCTGACGGCGAGGTCTGTTGCTTATAATTGTGTGCTAGCTGGTGCTCTCCCTGGAGCTGTGCCAGTTGTTCTGACTGCTGTAGCAG
>JAURGE010000148.1 GCA_030833925.1 Alphaproteobacteria bacterium | reverse complement strand
TTTAATAAACAATCATATAAGAAGTAAATAATAGTTCTAATCAATTTTCCAATTAAATTCACTCGAATTAATTATATTATTCTGGTGAATTAATAAATTTTTTGTAATTTTTGTGAAATTATGGTACCATTCATATAAATATTTTATCCTCAGTAGCTCAGTGGTAGAGCAATCGGCTGTTAACCGATTGGCCGTAGGTTCAAGTCCTACCTGGGGAGTATTTAAAAGTTTGATAATAGATAAAAAATGAAAAAAGATTTAGATAAATTAAAAATTGGAAATAAATTTTTCGATTCGCGTTTAATGTTAGGAACTGGTAAATATAAAACTATAAATGATACAATTGCCAGCATTGAAAGTAGTAATTGTGAAATTATAACAGTTGCTATTCGACGTCTTCCAACAAATTTAAAAAATGATAATACAAGTTTTTTAAATAAGTTGAATTGGGACAAATTATGGCTATTACCTAATACAGCAGGTTCACAAACAGCCGAAGAAGCTATTCGAATGGCATTTTTAGGTCATGAATTAGCTTGTCAAATTGGTCAAGAAGATAATTTCTTCGTGAAATTGGAAGTTATTTCCGATCCGAAATATCTTTTGCCTGACCCAATTGGAACATTAAAAGCCGCTGAATTTT
>JAURGE010000147.1 GCA_030833925.1 Alphaproteobacteria bacterium | reverse complement strand
TTGCACGAAAACTTATTCTCAGTGTTTGAAATTTTGTCAAGCACCGAGAGAGTCCATGTTTTGCTCAGTGACGACCACTCTGCTTTCGTGACGTGCTGGTTGTAGCGAATCTTTTCATCAAGATTATTTTCAGCAATCGTCTCACGTAGATAATCAAGAATTGCTGGGCCATCAGCAATCGACTTGTCTGCAGTCCACGGTTTGAATCTGTAGCCAAGAGTGTGCATGTCGCTGTCTGAGCGCACACCTGGGTAGCGAAACAAGTCCCATGTGCCACCAAAATTCGCACGCCCTTCAAGAATTTGAAAAGTTCGATCTGGGCTCATCGTCTTCAAGTGATACGCAGCACCGATACCCGAGATCCCAGCGCCAACGATGATCACATCGAAATGACTTTGCTCTTGAATCACTTGCTCAACGCTAGTGATCGCAACTCCGTGAACTTATGCCAGAAATGCAAATAGCCCCGCCTTTCGGCAGGGCTATTTGTTTATTCAAAATTAATCTGGCGACGACCTACTCTCCCAGGAGGTCTACCTCCAAGTACCATCGGCGCGGACGGGCTTAACTGCCGTGTTCGAAATGGGAACGGGTGTGACCCCGTCGCTATGGTCACCAGAAATTTGTAGTCGCATAGGGATCACC
>JAURGE010000146.1 GCA_030833925.1 Alphaproteobacteria bacterium | reverse complement strand
CCAATGACTTATTCCGATGCAGCAGAAGAAGAGAAGAGGCTTGCGCTATCCTTGAGGGAGCTTGGTTATGTTGTCTGGCAGAACTAAAAGCAGAGCTTTGTGCGTGGTTAGGTCTAAATCTCTACTAGGCCCTCACCGCGGTCAGGCCCTCAATGTCAGAAAATCCGCCCCACCTCACTTAACGACTTGTTTACTACTATTGCTTTTTTACGTTGTAAACTATTGAATTAGAACAGTAAGGAAAAGTCAGCGGCGTCTTCACACGGCAGGGGTCACAGGTTCGAACCCTGTGGTGTCCACCAAAAATCCCACGCTTTTTCAAACGCCTACAACGCAGTCTTCAGGCTGTTGCTCACCAAAAAGTAGTTAACTCAAAACTTAACTACTTTTCTTACATTTTCAGGGGCTGGGCGCGGGCAGGGCCTCATCACAAAACAGCGCGTAACCCGACACTTTTGAGGCAGGGGGTGGTTGGGGGAGGGGCGAGAAACCTTCGCGAGTGCTATTGCCCGATGACTTGCTGTGGCCGCATAATTGAAAGAGCGCTGTCAAGAGTTCCGACTACGAATTGAGCAAGCGCAATAGACCCAAGGGGTAAAAATGAACTTCAACATTGAATGCGAACGTGAGGAAGACGGACGTTGG
>JAURGE010000145.1 GCA_030833925.1 Alphaproteobacteria bacterium | reverse complement strand
TCTCAATTTATCAAAATTTTTTTAAATGTCAAGGATGAAAAAATAACAATAACAATAACAATAATAACAATATATATATATATATAATATAATCTTATTAGCGTAAGCTTATTAGCGCAAGCTGCCACTTTCTTCATTTACTGTTAGTAATATCTCTTGTTCACTTTCTGCCAAATCACTTATATTTTTTAAAAACTCTTGAATTATTCGATCTTCTATATTTGTATTATTGTTTTTAATTATTTCTTGCTTCCAAGGAGGCAAATCATTTAAAATTTTATAATAAGCCAATTCATACCTTTGGGCGGTTTTATTTGATTGTTCTTTATTTGAGTTTGATTTTTTCATTATATTTAGAGTAATATTATTAATATTTGAAAAATGGCTCCAAAGCTAGGACTTGAACCTAGAACCAATCGGTTAACAGCCGATTGCTCTACCATTGAGCTACTTTGGAATTTTGGTGCGCTCGGTGAGATTTGAACTCACAACCCCCACATTAAAAGTGTGGTGCTCTACCAATTGAGCTAATAGTTAGTATATTGCGGAAGCAGTAGGACTCGAACCTACACGCCGTGTTTAGCGACCTCTAGTTTTCAAGACTAGTTCCCTTAGTCCAACTGGGATTTATACTTCCATTTTTTTGTTGA
>JAURGE010000144.1 GCA_030833925.1 Alphaproteobacteria bacterium | reverse complement strand
AAAACTTACCTCTATTTATTGATGACACACCTGCAATTACCATATCCACTTTAAGTAATAGAGCGAGAAGAATAAAAAGATTGCATGGTTTAGATCTGATTATTGTCGACTACATACAGCTTATGAGGTCAGGCAATTATAAAAATGAGGGAAGAGTTCAAGAAGTTGCTGAAATTACTCAAGGACTCAAAGCTTTGGCAAAAGAATTAGATGTACCGGTTGTAGCATTGTCACAACTATCTAGAGCTGTTGAACAAAGAGATGATAAAAAACCCCAACTTTCAGATTTAAGAGAATCTGGTTCAATTGAGCAGGATGCCGATGTGGTAATGTTTGTATACCGAGAAGAATACTATTTGGAAAAACTAGAACCAAGAGTAGGAACTGCAGAACATGTGGAGTGGCAAGAAAAAATGAATTTAGTTCATAATTTAGCTGAACTAATAATAGGAAAGCAAAGACACGGACCTACTGGCGTAATAAGGCTAGAATTTGAAAGCGCCTTTACCAAGTTTAAAGACGCACAATCATAAATTCTTAGTTACAGATATATTGAAATCCTCTATATAGGATCTTTTTAAACATATGCACTATTCCACAGGTCAAGTATCAATTGATTTAAAAGCTATTAAAAATAATTATTTGTTTTTAAAAAATTTTTGCAA
>JAURGE010000143.1 GCA_030833925.1 Alphaproteobacteria bacterium | reverse complement strand
CACTATGATTAAACTTAGAAAATACTATATTAAAATTAATGTGTACTTCCAACAGAAGATTGTTCTGATTTCTTCGAGGCTTGCTCAGTTTCTACCCATTCTACTCTTTTTAATTCTTTAGTTAAGGCGTGCTTTAAAACTTCGTCAATATTTTTTACTGAAATTATTTCAACATTTTTTTTAATAACTTCAGGAATATCTATTAAGTCTTTTTGATTTTCAAAAGGGATAAGAACTTTTTTAATTCCAGCCCTATGAGCAGCTAACAATTTTTCTTTCAAACCTCCAATTGGTAATACTAACCCCCTCAACGTAATCTCTCCTGTCATTGCTACATTTTTATCGACTGGAATATCAGTAATTGCTGAAACGATAGAAGTTACCATGCCTACTCCTGCTGAAGGACCATCTTTTGGTGTTGCGCCTTCTGGCACGTGAATATGAAAATCTTTTTTGTCAAATATTGGTGGAATTATTCCATAATCTAATGATTTAGATCTAATAAAAGATTTTGCTGCTTTAATTGACTCTTGCATTACATCACCTAATTTTCCAGTGATTTCCATTTTTCCTTTTCCAGGCATCATTACAGTTTCAATTTTTAATATTTCACCACCTACTTCTGTCCATGCTAAACCTGTAACTACTCCAACTCTATTATGATCCTCTATTT
>JAURGE010000142.1 GCA_030833925.1 Alphaproteobacteria bacterium | reverse complement strand
CCTATGGTTGCTTCGTTGCCGCCAGTGGCTATGTCTTTACAGAAGCACGTGATGGAGCACGTTAAGATTGCGGCTCAGGAGCAGGCGATGCAACAGATTCAACAAATGAACGTACCGCAAAACCCTGAACAGCAAATGTTGCAGATTGAGCAGATGATGGCACAATTCATTGCGGAAGGTATGCAACAGGTTAAACAGCTATCTGGACAACTTTCTGGAGCAGGTCAACCGGATCCTTTGGTTCAGCTCAAGGAACAAGAGCTACAGATTAAGGCGCAGGCTGAACAGAACGATGCCCAGACTGAAGCTCAGAAACTTAATCTGGAAGCTCAAGGTATGCAGATCAGGTCTAACCAGTTCCAGCAGCGGTTGGCTTCGCAAGAAAAACAAACGCAAGCTAGGATACAATCTGCAATGGAACGTGAATTGTTAAAACAAAGAGGTCAGAGAGGAAGTTAGGATGCCTTTTATTAGAGAATCAGTTGCGGGTATGGCGCAACCTCAAGAAAATGCAACGGCTATACAAGGCGGTCCTATGACTGCGGGTATATTGAGCCTTCTTAATGATCCTAGGGTAAGACAACAACTCAATTTACCAGAACCGTCTCAACCAGATCCTTCAAAGTTAGTTGCTCAATTAGGGATTAATAGAGTAGCAAACACCGTTTCTCCGTCATCCTCAGGTGGTTTTATCAGCGATTTATTAAAAAACACGCCAGAGATAGTACGACAAC
>JAURGE010000141.1 GCA_030833925.1 Alphaproteobacteria bacterium | reverse complement strand
TCAACCAGCTTCCAATGGTGAAGCAGCAAATTATGAGGAGTGTTTATCATGTCAGTAGCCCCAAAGATCGAAGAAACAAAACCAATTATTAACCAAAGTTATTGTGAAGAGCATGGATTATTAAAAGAAAAAATTGTTTACAAGCCATTTAGGTATCCTTGGTGTTATGATGCTTGGTTAACTCAACAAAGAATTCACTGGCTACCAGAGGAAGTACCATTAGCGGAGGATGTGAGAGATTGGCAAAAAAAATTATTACCACATGAAAAAAATCTTTTAACTCAAATTTTTAGATTTTTTACTCAGGCTGATGTTGAGGTAAATAATTGTTATTTAAGACATTACACAACAGTATTTAAACCAACAGAAGTGTTAATGATGATGACAGCTTTTGCATCTATGGAAACAGTTCACGTGGCAGCTTACTCTCATTTACTTGATACAATCGGAATGCCAGAAACGGAATATTCTGCCTTCTTAAAGTACAAAGAGATGAAGGATAAGTATGACTACATGCAAAACTTTAACATGAATGACAAAAGAGAAATTGCAAAAACTGTAGCAGTATTTAGTGCTTTCACAGAAGGTTTGCAGTTGTTTGCAAGTTTTGCAATTTTACTTAACTTTCCTCGTTTTAATAAAATGAAAGGAATGGGACAGATAGTTACTTGGTCTGTAAGAGACGAGACTCTACATTGTAATTCGATGATTAAAATTTTTAATACATTCTGTGATGAAAATCCTGGATTATTAGAT
>JAURGE010000140.1 GCA_030833925.1 Alphaproteobacteria bacterium | reverse complement strand
CGCCCCGCGCATAGCTGCTTCACCAAGTTTTTGTCCCTCAGCTGCAGTAAGTCTCACTCGATGGCCGGCTTCATTTCCCATACCATGTTTCTCCTTCTGCCTTGCCAAACGCGCAAGAGCTCGTCAGGCTTCAATTTTAGCGGCGGGCGCTTGGTCAAACCAAAAAAACAAAACCAAGCGATGGACCGTCGATTTAAAGACGCCGCATACTGGATAATGCGGCTAGAAAGAGGAAACGCAAAGATGCGAAAATCGCTGAAATCCTTTGCGGGGGCTTCCGTTATCGGCGCCGTCGCAGCATTTATGGCAGGTACAGTCTCAGCAGAGACCCTTAAGTACGTAACGTTTAAACCAAAGGCAGCCAACGACGCACAGTCCATTTCGATGCAGTGGTTTGCTGATGAATTCGAGAAGCGAACAGGTGGCAAACACAAAATAGAAATTTTTTGGGGTGGTAGCGTTGCCAAAATTAGAGAAGTGCCTGATGCGTTAGAGACTGGTGTTGGAGACATTGGCGATGTCGTAGCGCCCTATTTCCAAGACCAATTTCTCTTAAACAACATTGTTACATTCCATTCTCCACAACCTCGCAATGAGATCGAACTGGGTCAAAAATTGATGCAGTGGTACGAGGACTATCCGCAGTTTGATGCCGAAATGGCCAAGTACAATATGCGGATCATCGGTTGGCGCCCTCTGGAAGACTATGGTCTGATCTGTACTAAGCCAATTGCAACAGCTGAAGATCTCAAGGGCCTTCGTGTCCGAACCTACGGAAAAGCT
>JAURGE010000139.1 GCA_030833925.1 Alphaproteobacteria bacterium | reverse complement strand
AAATAAACCAAGAAGAGATTTTATTAAACTTGCCAGTATGACCCTTGGTGGGGTCGGTGCAGCGAGTCTTGCTATCCCATTCATAACCAGTATGAATCCTGGAAAAGATACTCTTGCATTAGCTTCCACTGAGATCGATTTATCACCTTTAAAAGAAGGTCAAAGTTTAACAATTATTTGGAGAGGTAAACCAGTTTTTATTAAACATAGAACACCCGCAGAAATTGAACAGGCAAAAAATGTTGCATTGGCAGACTTAAAAGATGCAGAAGAGGACTCTAATAGAGTTCAAGATAATAAATGGTTAGTTGTTTTAGGGGTATGTACCCATTTAGGGTGTGTTCCTTTAGGTCAGAAAACAACTGATGTAAAAGGTGATTTTGGTGGATGGTTTTGTCCCTGCCATGGATCACACTATGATACCTCAGGCAGAATTCGAAAAGGCCCGGCTCCAAAAAATTTGCCGGTTCCTCCATATGTATTTTTATCAGAAAGTAAAATTAAAATAGGTTAAACAATAAAATGAGCGCAAACGATCCACAAGGTTATAAAAAAACTCTCAGTTCTCCTTATACAGGCATAAAAGGTTGGATAGACTCCCGTCTTCCACTTATTAGAATGATGGAAGCTGAGTATCTTAAATTTCCGGTTCCTAAATCTTTAAATTATTTCTGGTCGTTTGGCGGCATTGCTATGTTTTGTTTAATTGGATTGATTCTATCTGGGATATTTTTGGGATTTCATTATAAGCCATCAGCTGATGATGCGTTTAATTCTGTTGAGAGGATAATGA